>CAYPYM010000148.1:1417-7157 GCA_964414435.1 uncultured Ignavibacteriales bacterium
ACCTACTACCGCCCGAACAACGATAATACCCATCCGATCGGGAATTACACCTATCAGGATGCGGACAAGGCGATCAGTCAGCCGGACATTCAGACGCGGCTGATGGTGGGTATCGCCTATCGCTTCTAACGGGCTCCTCTCGCAGTGTATGGCACCGCCGGTCGGGGCGGCGGCAGGATCCGCCCCGGCCGGTTCAACCCGTAGCGGAAGACAACCCGACATGAAACGCATAATCGCGATCGTACTCGGCCTGTTCATCACCGCCGTCCTCATCGCGGCCGGCGGCGGGTGCACGGCCGGCGTAAAGGTGTGGGAACGCGATATCCTCGCGCAACCGGAAATGCAGCTCGACAATCGGGCCAACGACCAGGCGGTCGACGACCACATCTACTTCTCCAAGGAAGCGTCGAGCGGCGGCCGGGGTTTCGGCGGGGGAGGCTGCGGTTGCAACTGAAGCAGGGGAAATCGATCCGGGGCGCGCTGACGACGCTCACGGTAGCGCTGGTCGGTTCGACGGCCGTTCATGCGGCCGGCGCCAACCGGACCGAAACGTCGCTCCTCATCTACTCCGAGCGGGATCGGATGCGGGCCACCGAGGCGAACTTCAATCTCTCGAAGCAGCTTCGGCACGCGATCCGTCTGGATCTCCATCTGACCTACGACGGTCTGACCGGGGCGACTCCCACCGGCGCCTCGCCCTCGAAG
The DNA here is from genome assembly GCA_964414435.1 of uncultured Ignavibacteriales bacterium. Lineage (GTDB taxonomy): Bacteria > Zixibacteria > MSB-5A5 > GN15 > FEB-12 > JAGNLV01. Next base: position 2,123 of record CAYPYM010000148.1, read on the forward strand.
TATCCCCAGACGATCACGCGGGCGTCGGGGGGAACGACGGTCACGGTGCCGGCGGGGGAGTTTCCGCGCGACGATTCCTTCCGCGACACCCGGTTCGCCGGCAGCGTCAATCTTGGCCGGCCGCTGAGCCGAACTTCCGATGCAACGATTGGCCTGTACGTTTCAAGCGAGCACGATTACACCTCGATTGGTTTCAGCGGCTCGCTCACCCAGGATCTTAACCGTCGGAATACAACTCTCGGTCTGGCCGTGTCGGCATCACGCGACGTTGTCAAGCCGGCCGGCGGATTCTACGATCCTCGCACGCCGGTCGGGACGGAGCCGCAGCAGCAGGGGGACGGTCGGCTGGACCGGTTTGCCGGTCGCGTGAAACGAGTTTATGATTTTGTGCTCAGCCTGACTCAGGTCCTCGATCGACGGACGATTGTCCGCGCCAACGGGTCGTTCGGGCGATCGTCGGGTTATCTCACCGACCCCTACAAGGTCATCAGCATGGTGCAGCCGCCCGACTCGGTCGAGGCCGGCGAGCCGATCGAAAGTTACTACGAGAACCGACCGGACAGCCGCGCCCGGGGAGCCGTGTTTGCGGAGATGCGGCGGATGATCCACGGCGCCGGCTTGAATTTGTCGTATCGATTCTACTGGGACGACTGGGGGGTGACCTCGCACGAGGGCGATCTCGGTGTCCTGATGGACTTCGGTTCGACCGGGGCTTTTCAGCCTCACGTAAGGTACTACCGGCAGACTCGCGCCGATTTCTACCGGGTCTTCATGGTCGAGGGACAGCCGCTCCCGGCGTACGCCTCGGCCGACAGCCGTCTGGCCGACTTCCACGCGATTACATCCGGCCTGACGTGGACGGTGCCGGTCAATGCGACCTCGAAGCTCCGCCTGACGGGGGAGTACTACCTTCAGCGCGGCGATGTGAGTCCGCCCACCGGGTATGGATCGCGGCCGGCGTATGACCTGTTCCCGACGCTTGATGTGGTCATGCTCCGGGCCGGCTATATCCATGAGTTTTAGCGCCTCCGGAATCCGCTTCATCCGTCACGGGCGGGACAGGTCAGTGTCCCGCCCGTCTTCTATGTGGGGCGATTCGGTCGGAACGAGGGGAGTATCCCCCCGGGGGCGTCAGAGTATGGGAGGGTGCCCACACTTGTGAGTCGCTGCCGGGATGGCCCGGATCGGGCATGAACCCGTAGCGTCCTGCAAGCCAGCAGGTTACGGGAGCGCTGCAATTTGTGGTCTTTCCTGGGCGAGTGGCAGCCGATTTGCAAGCAGGTACAGGCATCAGGAGGACAACGATTATGAAGTATGAGAAGATACTGAACAAAAGGGGCATGAGTCTCCTCGAGGTACTGACGGGTATGCTCGTGCTGGCGATCGGGTTGATGGGGCTCGCGCCGATGCTGGTGGTGTCGGTCGAGGGCAACGTCTCCTCGCGAGATGCTTCTCTCGCGGCCAATCTGGCCAAGGAGCAGATCGAGTATTACGAGGGACTGGCCGCCACCCCCGCCCTGCCGGCGAACCTTGAAGAAGCCGGTCTCGACGGCAAGTTCACGCGTTTCACCTATATCCGGGGCAACGCCACCGACAGCACCGTCCCGGCCGGAGCGTACCAGGTCGACGTGCGGGTAGCCTGGACCGATCATCACAACGTGCCGCGCAATACGCGTTACTCGACCCTGATACTGGAACCTTAAGTGAAGACGAACGGAGCGCAAATATGAAACGCATATTCAGGGACGGCCGGGGCTTTACGATCATCGAGTTGATGATCGCGCTGCTCCTCACCGGCATTATCACGGCGGCGGGATTCCGGTTCTACGTGTCGATGCACAACTCGGCGCTGACCCAGGAGGATATCTCCAACATGCAGAACACCTCCCGCACCAGTATTCAGGAGCTGACGAAGAGCCTGCGCATGGCCGGCTACAAGCTGACCGCGCACGCACCGTATCGGATAAGCGGGGACAGCCTGTACATATTCTATAGTGACACTCACCCGGTCGATTCGATCCTGTATTTTCTGCAGGACGATCCGAATGCCCCGGTCATGCCCGACGGAACTCATCCGCAGTGCCTCATGAAACAGGTCAACGGCAGTGCGGCGGGCGTTTTCTCGGAAGAGATCCGGGGAATTTCCTACACGGTGATCGACTCGGCGACGATCGATATCACGGTGCAGGTGCAGACGTCGCATGCGGATGAAGCCTGGGCGTCCAACGACGGCTACCGGTTTCTGAGCATGACCGAGCGGGTGAACATGCGAAACCTCGCTATCTAACGGGAAGGAAATGAAGATGAACAGGTCGCTTTACAATAGTCGCGGGAGTGCGCTGCTGATCGCGCTCATGCTGATCGGCATGCTGACCCTGGTGGGTATCCTCGCGGTGAGCAACTCCAACACCGATATCGAGCTCTCCTACAACCAGAGCCACGCCGACAATGCCTTCTACGTGGCCGAGGCGGGCGCCAAACAGGCCTTCATTACGCTCAATACCGACGACAAGTGGCGGAACGGCTACAGCCTGACCAATTTCGGGCAGGGCGCCTATGCCGTCGCCCTGCTCGACTCGATCTCCGATCCGTCGCTCGACGACACCGTTGTCATTCGTGCGACCGGCGAGTTGATGCAGGCCAAGGCGACGGTGGAGCTGTGGACCGCGCCGGAATACATATATCCGTTCCAGTTCGGGCTGTTCGGCGACAAGGGGATCGTGTTTGACCAGTTGGGTTGCACCGATTCATACAATTCCGACTCGGGCAGCTACGCCGCGACCCAGGAGTCGCTGGGCGGCAGTATCGGTTCGAATACCTTGATTTCCACGTCCAAGCTGGTGACGATCGGCGGCGACGCCTACACCGCGACCGGCGGCACTATCTCCCTCGGTGCCGGCGCCAAGATCACCGGAGACTCGTCGACCACACGCGACTCGGTGACGCTCGATGCAGTATCGCAGGCGGAGTACGACTATGCTCGTGACAACTCAAACGTGACCCTGGGTATGTCCGGAACCAACTACACCTATAACAGCGGCACGAAATCGCTGACGATAGGCTCCGGCGGAACGGTCACGCTCCAGAGCGGGGTCTACTACTTTTCCAGTCTCACCGCGGGCCAGAACTGCAATATCGTGCTGGCGCCGGGAGCAAATGTCCGGATCTACGTGACGGGCGACGTTGTGCTGGGGCAGTACACCCAGACCAATGCGGCCGGGACGCCGGATCAGTTAATGCTCTTCTCCCAGGGGTCGAACCTCCAGTTCGATCAATACAACACCTTCGTGGGGGCGTACTACGGGCCGAACGCCCACATTCAGTATGACCAGACGACTCAGGCGTACGGCTCGCTGGTCGGCGGAAGTGTGAAGCTCGACAAGGGCGCCTGCTTCCACTATGACCGCAACCTCGCCAAGATCAAGCACGGCACGACCGGTGCCATGCTCAAGGTGGCCTGGAAGGAACTCTAGACAATAGTTCGCAATAGATCTGTGCGGCGGCTGCATTCACCGTCGATGCCGCCGCCGCACACGTTATAATACAGCCAAAACGGCCCGCCTGGCGGGCATTATCCGGGAGGATCGGCGGCAAGAGTCCGGGCCAAGACGCCTCTCGACAGGAAGGAGTACACGTATGAGACGATGGAGAGGACGATCCGAGCGGGGCAGTGTTATTCTCATCGCACTAATGTTAATCGGCATGCTGACGCTGGTCGCGGTCCTCGCGATCGAGAACTCGAACACGGATGTCGAACTTTCCTACAACCAGTTACACTCCGACCAGGCCTTCTACGTGGCCGAGGCGGGCGCCAAGCAGGCGTACAGCATGATCTCGGCGGATCGAACGTGGAACACGGGGTACACCGATGAATCGTTCGGAGAGGGCACATTTACCGTAGTCGTCCGGGACAGCTTCTCGGATCCGGCGCTGACCGACACGGTCGTGGTCACCTCGACCGGTCACGTGCGTCTCGCCCAGACGACGGTCGAATACACTCTCGTCCCGGATGAACTGCATCCGTTCCAGTACGCGATGTTCGCCGAGAACCAGATCGATATCAAGAACAGCATGGAGACCGACTCGTACAACTCTGACTCGGGTTCCTATGCCGATACACGGATGGACCTGTACGGCGATCTCGGTTCCAACGGAACGATCATCGTGCACAACGGGGCCGATATCGGCGGTGATGTACAGACGTCGTTGGCCGGCGGACTGTCAATCATGGATATCAGTTCGGTGGCTGGCGATACGTCTTCGACCGCGCCCGAGGCTCATCTCGACCCGATTCCGGAGAGCGACTACTTCTGGGCGGAGACTAACAACGACAATCTGGGCGGCATCTCGGGCACGTACAGCTATGATCCGGCGACCCACGCGCTCATCTCCGACGGCACCATGACGCTCACCGACGGCGTCTACTACTTCTCGGACATCACGCTCAGGAACTCCGCTCAGCTTCTCGTAGCGCCGGGGGCCGATGTCACGATCTACGTGACAGGCGATATCGAAATGAAGAATTCCGCTTCAGTCAACACGACCGGCGATCCGGGGGATCTGATCATCTACTCGCAGGGCGACATCGTTCTCAAGAACAGCGGCGATATCAAGGCGGTATTCTATAATCCGGAGGGGAGTGCCGACCTCAGAAACTCGGGTGAATTTTACGGCTCGATCGTTGCGCGCGATATCATCGCCCACAACAGTTCGCTGTTTCACTACGATCGGCAGCTCGGCTCGATCACCTGGCCGAACGCCGGGGAGATGAGCATCGCGGCCTGGCGGGAGTACTGACGCGGCGCGCCGCTCACCTGCGACGCTTCGATAACGTCATCCCAGCGAAGATAGCGTCCTCTCCGCGAAGATAGCGTCATCTCCGCGAACGCGGAGATCCACGACATACAAACAGAGAAGAGCCGGGACAACCTGTCCCGGCTCTTTCAGTATTATTTCAACAGGAATTCCGACAACTACATGTCTTCGGTCGCGGCCGTTTCACGCGGTCCGGCGTTCTTGACGTAGGTGTCGAGCC
>CAYPYM010000149.1:0-7148 GCA_964414435.1 uncultured Ignavibacteriales bacterium
AAGTTTGTCAGTGGCACAGAGGCTTCGATACCCGCCAGGGCAAAACACATGAAGTGTGCCCGAAGGGTGCTCAGTGCTTCGCGGCGAACTGATCGAGGATCTCGATCAGCCGATCGATATCGCTCTCGTCGTTGAACAGATGCACCGAAATCCGGATCGAACCCTCGCGCTGCACGCACACTACACTGCTCCGCAGCAGCTCCCGGTGCAGATCCGCCGCAGCGTCGCAGGTGAACGTGAAAATCGATGACCGATGCTCGTTCTCCATCACCGAGGTCACGGTGTAGTAGTCGTTGCCGGTGATGAACTTCGCAAGCCGGTCGATCAGTTCGTAGTTGTGCTGCCGGATACTCGCGACGCCCAGCTCCTTGAAGATCTCCACCGACGCTTTCATGGCGAGAATATTCAGCTCGACATAGTACCCCAGCTCGAATTTCTGCGCCCCGGTCTGCCACTGCAGATCGTACTTGAACAGGTCGCTGAAATTCATCCCCCAGTCGATTCCGAGCCAGCTGGCAAACGGCAGTTGGAGCCGGTCGCGCACCCGGTCGGCGACATAGAAGAACCCGCATCCCTGCGGCGAGAGCATCCACTTCTGGCACCCCGATGAGAAGATGTCGACCCCGAGCGCGGTGACATCGATCGGCTCCACCCCCATCCCCTGGATTCCGTCGACCACAAAGAACATATCGTGCTTCCGGCAGATCTCGGCCAGTTTCGCAAGGTCGGTTTTGTAGCCGTTGAAGAACTGCACCCAGGAGACGGCCAGCGCTTTTGTTTTCGGCCCGATCGCGTGTTCAAGCGCATCGATATCGAGACAGCGGTCCTTCGACCCGACAAATTTCACTGTGATGCCGCGCGTGTCGGCGGCCGCCTTGAACGTGTAGATCAGCGCCGGGAACTCGACATCCGATACCAGTACCTCGTCGCCCGGCTGCAGCGGAAGGCCGAATGCGGCGACATTGAGCCCGAACGATGTATTCAGGCCCAGCCCGATCTGCTCGGGCGTCGCATTGATCAGGGACCCGAAATCGGTGCGGAGCTCCTCGCGGGTGGTGAACGTCAGCCGGGTGTGGTCGCGTTCCACCCCGGCGCGCTCGCGGATATGCTGAGTGAGAATATCGGCGACCGGGGCCGAATACGGCCCGAACGACGCCGAGTTGAAGTAGATGGTCTTTTTGGTATGGGGGAAAAGCGCCCGCGCGCGGGCGAAACCGGCTTTGTCGTAGGACATGGCGGACCTCGCTAGAGTGAATACAGGTATCCGATAATAACTACACACCCGCCCAGCTTGAGCAGCAGACCGAGCAGGGAGTACAATAGATACGGCATCGAGAGCCGCATCCGCATCGATAATCCCAGCACCGCCGGCACCGCGCCGAGCGTGAAACTGACCAGGGCGAGGGCGACCGCCGGTCGAATTCCCGCGAGCGGCAGGGCGATCGCGAAAAAGCTATAACCCATGGTCGGGATCGCGACAAAAAACAGGCCCTCCATGATGAGGGTCACCACGAAGATGCCCGGCCCCGACGGCTCCAGCAGTTCGGTGGGGATCCCGCGCGTAATTTTCAGCGCCCGGCCGACAAACTCGAGCACGAGCGTCATGGCCAGCAGGTAACTTCCGCCGAGCACCAGGCAGTAGAGCATCAGCGTCATATTGATCATTTCAGCCATCCTTCCCGACGATACCAGATTACCGTTTCCATCGTGCCCCGATCCAGCGGAATGTTTGATTCAAATCCGAATGTCTCTTTTGCCTTCGTTGTATCCACCGCCCACGATGCCAGCAGTTCGTTCGCTTTTTCCCGCGTGAGCATCGGGGTCGCCCCCACGATACGGAACGCCCACTCCGAAAAGAAAGCGATTATGCGGAACAGCCCGCCCGGCAGCCGCAGGGTGATGCCTCCCTTGCCCACCGCCGCGGTGAACGCCGCGATCATCTCGCGCATCGTGTAGACCCGGTTCTCGGCGATCAGGTATGATTCGCCCGAGCGGGTCGTCCCCTCGAGCGCGAGCGCAATCGCCCGGCAGAGGTCATCGACATGGATCAGCTGAATCTTCCTCTCCGGATCGCCCGCGAGCGGGCGGATTCCTTTCGCGATCGAATCGAAGATCGAAAACATCTCCTTATCGCCCGGGCCGTAGACCCCGCTCGGGCGCACCGCGATCACGTGTAATTTGTCGGCCAGCGCCATCACCGCGCGCTCCCCGGCCAGTTTCGAGCGGCCGTAAGTGGTGACCGGATGTGGCTGGTCGGACTCGTTGATCGGTCGATTGTCAACCGACGGCCCCGAGGCGGCCAGCGACGAGACATACAGCAGCTTCTTTACGGCCGGGTTGTGCGCCAGCACGGAGTCGGCCAGCGCACTGGCGCCGGTTTCATTCACTTCGAAATAGCGCTCCGGCTTCTTCGCCTTGACGATCCCGGCGTTGTGCACCACGAAGTCGACCCCGGCCACCATGGCGGGGAGTGTTTCCGGGTGGGTGACATCGCCGTAGCGGTACTCGACCTCGAGATTGTCCAGCAGCGTAAGATCGGCACTTCGCCGCACCCCCGCCACGACGTGGTAGCCGCGGTCGAGAAAGAGGCGGCAGAGCCGCGAGCCGACAAAGCCGTTGGCGCCGGTGATGAGAATGCTGGGGCCGGGTTCCGACATGCGGAGAATGTACCCAATTGAATGCGGGAGAACAAGAAAGGAATCGGCGCGGCGTTGCCTGTCTCGCCTGGGGCAGTCACCTCGGTAGCGCCCGACGCGATCGCGCTTCTACACTTGAATGTGTAGTCGCACCGTGTGCGCCGGGCTGAAAATCGACCTGTTTGTGTATTTTTGAATCCCGGTCCTGTGTCATGTAGGTATCCAAGGGCCTGAACAAGCTGTCGGCCCGGGCCGGTAAGGACGCTAGCGGGGCGGCCGACGGTATCATCACTCAAGAGGAGGTCTGTTTTGTTTACACCAGGGATCAGGCTGGCGGGGAAATGTCTGATCGGCGCCCTTCTGGCGCTGACGGCAGTCAGCTGCTCCGTTGACTCGCCTTTCAGTATCACTTCATCGACAACCCAACCGGTGATGGTTGCCGCGCCCGATGGGCAGGTGCAGTTCGCCGCGGTTGTGGCGACCACCGATGCGGCGACCCGTACCCTCACCTTCGACGGTGTCGACTACGTCGCGGTTGCCGCCGAGGACTGCGAGATTGTCCGGCTGTCGGCCGGTGAGGAAACCGTGGTCGATTTCGCCGATATCTTAGTCGGCGACTCGGTCAAGGTCTGCGGATGGCCACAGGACGACGGCACGGTCCTCGCCAATCGAATCCGCATCTACTGCACCTGCAGCGAAGACTGTGTCAACTACGATCTCAAGTTCCGCGATCAGATTGCCACGATCGACTACGCCGGCGGGACGTTCACCGTGGCCGGGATGACCGAGACGATCGCGGTCGATGACAACACCGTGATCTGGACCACGGTCGGCGGCGGCATGGCGGCCGGCGAGGTCGATTACGCCGCCGCGCCAACCGGCGGGGTGACCCGGGACGGGGGCATCCGGAAGGTGGAGCTCGCCTTCACCGATCTGGCCGAAGGCTACACGGTGCAGGTGAAGGCCGTCATCGAGGACGCCGTCACATTGCGGGCGGTGGAGATCAAAGTCGCAGGTGAATCGTACGAAGCGTGCAATCTCTTCGATGCGACCCTGGCGAGCGTTGATCTCGATACGAGAACCGTTACGTTCGACGGACTCGACTGGATCGGCGTGGTCTGTCAGAACGCCCTGTTGACCGGCAGCGACGGCACGACTCTCCTGCTGGAGGATTTCGCCGCCGGGGATTTCGTCACGGTCAAGGGGTTCCCGCTCGAGGGCGACACCCTCAAGGTGTGCGCCCTGACGAAACTGTAACGCGTCTCGCGGCCCGTACTCACCGGTAACGAGTACGTTTTCTCTGGTTTACGCTCCCTGCGGCGGGTGCAGACGTTCTGCACCCGCTTTTTCGTCGGGCGTCATACCCGCGAACGGAGGTAACCACAGACACATTGGGATAGTTGAGAGAGGCAAGAAAAACCACTGACAAGATAAACTTGTCAGTGGCACAAAGTCTCGTAAAGCGCCAGAGAAAAACACGCTACGCGTGTGTCAGAACACCTCGGCGCTGAAGCGGTACACCTCGGCCCGCTTGTCCCGATAGCTGTTCTTCGGAAGGCCCGCTTTCAGGCAGGTCTGCTCGAGAAACTCCACCACGCCCCAGCCGCTTTCGGTCGCCACCTGCGGCAACAACAGACCCGAGTGCCAGTCGAGCTTGACCATGAGACCGTCGCGACCGACCTGGATCTCGTTGAAATCATGCACCCGTGACAGCGGCGAGAGCACCGAGATCTCGACCTCGATATCGTTGAGCTCGGCCTCCGAGAGCGATGGGAACCTCGGATCGTCGAACGCCGCCGCGTACGCCATCACGGCGATCGTCTTCGGCAGGGGATCATCGGACCGAAGCCGGCCGATACAGCCGCGCAACTGCCCGCCGATAGTGATCGTCACGAACGCCCCCTTGGTGACATCGAGCGTGGTCGGCACCGACGGCGTGTATTCGCGGTTCTCCATCCCGGCCCGGATCGCGTTGCGGGCGGTCGTGAGCAGGAATGTCCGGTCTTCGTCGGAGATCCGCTCTTCCTTTTTTTTCTCGGCCGGACGGGAGCCGATCACCGAGGCCGCCGCGGAGCGTTTCTTTTCGGCTACCACCACCGCCGAAAGGTATCCAACCACTTCGTCGAAATCGCCGTTGGTCTCGCCCGAGTTGGTATAGCCGAGCACCTCGGTGCGGGTGCCGCCGAGTCGCCGGGCGGCCATCAAGGTCGCCGCGATCGGGCCGGCGCCGCACGCTTCACCCTTGCCGGTCTCGATCGTGTCGAGCAACAGGTCGGGGTCGTATTTTTCTATCGCCAGCCTGATATTGTCATCGAGCCGTTTGGCGATTTTGGCCGGATGGAAATGAGAGAGGTCGGACGACGCCACGATCAGGGTATTGGTACCCTTCAGGCCGGCCGCGAGCACCTCGCCGAGCCCTCGCACCGAGGCCTCTTCCCGTTCGCCCATAACAATCGCCACCAGCTTGAATTTGCCCAGCACCACCTGAAGAAACGGCAACTGGACCTCGAGCGCGTGTTCGCCGTGGCTCGCACCGGAGGCGTGCCCCATGTTGGAGTAATAGACGAGGCTCGGATTGATACTGGCGAGCTTGTCCGAGAGTTCGCGGTCGATCTCGACCAGGCCGAGCGGGGTCTCGTATCCGCCGCCGCCGTAGATCGAAGAGCCTTTGAAAAGAACGGTGTGCGATGGCGACACGACCACGACCGTGTCGTACTCGTGGCCCTCCAGCAGTTTATACGCCCGCGCCGCGGTCAGCCCGGAATAGGTATAGCCGGCGTGGGGGGCGACCAGGGCCAGCGGCGCTCCGCCCAGCGACACCTTCTCCACCTGCGAGTACATCGAAGCAATATCACGCACCAGATCACCCGGGTTGCGCGGGTAAAAAGCGCCTGCGAATGCCGGGCGCCTGATTGTCGTACGGTCGGATTCCATAGTCGTTCACAGTCTAACATGATCGTTGGTTCTTGTCAATCAACTGTTGCCGGGGCCGGTTGGTTCCCCTGAGGACCATCAGGAGCGTGGATACCCGGAGATGCCTCATTCAAGTAGCCCTTCGATTCCAGGCAGAGCACCCGAAGGGTGTCGTTCCCGCGCCCGCGGGAATCCACGATAGAAAACGGCGCCGGGGATACACCCGACGCCGTTTGTCTGTCGTCTGGTTTGTTCGAAACCGAAGGGTCAGCTCTTCACCGGCTCGGCGGTCGGCATCTTTGGTCCCATGTGCTTCCGGTCGTCGCCGTTGCCGGGGCGGATCCCCTCGACCATCGCCGCCAGCGACGCGATCATGCCGCTCGCTTCGTACGGCAGGAAGAGCTTGTTCGCCTTGTTCTCGGCCAGTTTGGGCAACATCTCGAGATACTTGAGCGTGATCAGTTTCTCGTCCGGCTTGCCGTCGTGAATGGCGCCGAAGACGTTCGAGATCGCCTGCGCCTCGCCCTCGGCGACCGCCACCTGGCGATACTTCTCGGCGTCGGCCTTGGTCTTGACCGCCGTCGCATAACCCTCGGCCTCGAGAATCGCCGCCTGCTTGAAGCCCTCAGCCTTGGTGATATCGGCCTGCCGGATCGCCTCGGCGTCGAGAATGGCCGCCCGCTTGTCGCGCTCCGCCTTCATCTGGCGGCTCATCGCGGCGGTGATATCGGTCGGCGGATCGATCCGCTGCAGCTCGACCCGGTTGATCTTGACCCCCCACTTGTCGGTGGCGTCGTCGAGCACGTCGCGCAGCTGCCCGTTGATCTGGTCGCGCGACGACAACGAGGCGTCGAGATCGAGTTCGCCGATTACGTTACGAAGGTTGGTCTGGGCCAGCTTGGTCGCCGCTATGATGTAATTCGAGATTTCGTAGTAAGCCCGGAACGGATCGGTCACCTGGGCCCAGATCACGGCGTCGACTTCCACGCCGACGTTATCTTTCGTGATCACCATCTGCGGCGGCACATCGAGAACGACTTCGCGCATGTCGACCTTGCGGACGGTGTCGAACAGCGGCCAGATCAGGTTGAGCCCCGGCGGAAGGACCCGCTGGAACTTGCCCAGCCGCTCGACCAGCCCGCGTTCGTACGGGCGGACGATGCGTACGGCCAGCGATACCGCGATGAACGCGAATACGACGGCCACGATGAGAAACACTATTACCGGATTCATGATCTATTCCTTTCTGTCGTCGGCTTTTTCGACAATCAACTTATTGCCCGATACCGACACCACCCTGGCCCGGCGGTTTTCGGCAATCGGGTCGTCCGACAGCGCCCGCCAGACCTCGCCGTGGATGCGGATCTGACCGCCGTGGTCGGGATCGATCGATTTGGTGACCAGGCCGATCAGCCCGATCAGGCCGTCGACATTGCTGATCGCCGGCGACGGTTTGGTGATCTTGCGGGCCACCGGCCGCATGAGCGGCACGAGGATAATCGACAGCCCGACAAAGATACCGATCTGCCAGTAATATTCGCCCGGGTACATCTGGCCGTAGATTCCGGCCGCCCCGGCGGCCACGGCGAACGCCGCGAA
>CAYPYM010000150.1:0-6874 GCA_964414435.1 uncultured Ignavibacteriales bacterium
TGCGACTGCCTCCTGTTTGGCTCGCCGGTGCATTTCGACACGGTGTCATCGCAGGCGAAGCTCTTCATCGACCGCTGCAACTGTATCCGCCCGGCCGATTTCAACGACACCGAGCCGGAGCACGATTTCATCAAGCTCTGGAAACGGAAACGGCCCGGCGCGATCGTGCTGGTCGGCGGCAAGCACGGCTGGTTCGAGGGGGCACGGCGGACAATCGCCGGCTGGTTCAAGTGGGTCGAGGTCGTCAACGAGGGCGTGGTGATGTACCGATCCGAGGATTTCAAGCGGGCCGGCACGGTCGCCGAGGACAATGCTGCGCTGGCCGAGGCCGATCGCCTCGCGGCAGTGCTGACAAAGAAGGTGAAAGCAAATCGTGGCTGAAGATCAATCACGCGAATACTACAGCCGAAGGGCGCCCGAGTACGAACGAATCTATTTCCGCGACGTGCCCGAACGGCGGAAGGAAATCGACGACGAGGTGGTTTATCTCCGCGACCTGGCCGCCGGGAAAGACGTGCTCGAGCTGGCCTGCGGGACGGGGTACTGGACGAAAGTCATGGCCGAAACGGCCAACTCAATCGTCGCCATGGATCTCTCGTTTGAAATGATCGCCCAGTCTCGGCTGAAAGAATATGTCAGTCCACCCTTTTTCGTGCAGGGCGACCTGACCCGCATCCCGGCCGCCGACCGCGCTTTTGACCTGGTCGTACTCGGGTTCTGGTTTTCCCACCAGTCGAAGCAGGAGTACGAGCCGTTTTTCGACCGCATCAGCCGCCCGTTACGGGCCGGCGGTCGAATCTGGCTGATCGATAACAATCCGCCCGCCGAGGGACCGACGAGCGATTCGGCCGGCATCGACGAGTACGGCAACAATTATAAGCAGCGCGTTCTGGAGTCGGGCGATGAATTCGTCATCTTGAAGAACTATTTCGAACGGGCCGAGCTGGAGACGATATTCGGGGGGCGATTTGAGATCGAGCGGCTCCTGCACAACCGGTACTACTGGTCTATCGTGTTGCGGTGTAAATAGTTATTCGCCGCCGACGGTTCGGCCGGGAACCGGCGACGGTTATCATGGTTGAAAGACGCGGGACCGGAGCGGGCCGGAGAGTGATCTTTTGGGCTTGCGAGGTCGAGGAAATAGTATATATTAAAAGGCTCCGGCCGGGGAATATGCCCGCGCCGGTTTGATATGAAAAAAAGAGACTGTGATTAGAGGTGATTGACGTGAAAGCTGATGTTCATCCGAAGGTTTACGACGTGACGATCACGTGTTCGTGCGGGGCGACTTACCCGACCCGTTCGACGCGGAAGCAGATCTCGGTCGAAATCTGTGCGAACTGTCACCCGTTCTTTACCGGCAAGCAGCGTCTGATCGACACGGCCGGTCGGGTGGAGCGCTTCAACCAGAAGTACAAAAACTTCGTCAAGGACAAGAAGTAGCTCGAAAAAGCGCAAAGTAAACCCGCCGGTGCATACGTATAATTGATATACCAGCGCGCCGGCGGGTCTTCTTATATTCGGTTCCGACGGCGCCGAAATCAAATCGATGCACAGACAGTGAGACATACCCGATGCCCGATCTCAACATTGGCGGACAGGCCGTAATCGAAGGGGTCATGATGCGATCGTCCGACCGGATCGCCACCGCGGTGCGCAAACCGGACGGCAGTATCCTGGTCAAGACCGAGGACTACAATTCGTTCACGAAGCGTCACAAGCCGCTCGGCTGGCCGATCGTGCGCGGCGCGGTGTCGTTTGTCGAGATGCTGATTATCGGGATGAAGACCCTCAATTTCTCCGCCGATGTCGCCATGAAAGAGGCCGAGAAGATGGAAGCCGAGCAGAAGGGCGAAACGGTTGTCGAAAAAGTGGAGAAGCCCAACAACGCGACTCTCATTTTCAGCGCCGTGTTTGCGTTCGGAGCCGGTATCCTCATCTTCTTCTTCCTGCCGCTGGCGATCGCCAGCCTCTTTGGTATCAAGAAGGACGCGGTCGGGTTCAACCTGGTCGCCGGTGCGATTCGGTTGACCATGTTCGTGGTGTATGTCTGGGGCATTTCCTTTTTCAAGGATTTCCACCGCATCTTCCAGTATCACGGGGCCGAGCACAAATCGATCTACGCCTATGAAATGGCCGACGAACTCATCCCCGAACGGGCCGCCTGCCACACCCGCTTCCACCCCCGCTGCGGCACCTCGTTTATTCTCATTGTCGCGCTGATCGCGATCCTGATCTACGCCATATCGGACACGATCTATGCGATCTGGACCGGTCACCCGCCGACCCTGCTGACTCGTTTCGGCGTCCACTTCTCCCTCCTTCCGATCGTGGCCGGGGGATCGTACGAACTGCTCAAGCTTTCCGGCAAGACCCGCGACAACAAGCTGACCCGGGTCCTCATTCAGCCCGGCCTCTGGCTGCAGAAGATCACCACCAAGGAGCCGTCGATGGACCAGCTTGAGGTGGCGATCGTGGCGCTCGAGGCGTCGCTGGGCATCACCGAGTCGCGGGTGAAGTCGACCCGGATCCCGGTCTCTTAGCTCCCGTCAATCTCCACTTGCCGATACGGCAATTTCCCCGTACCCTGAAAATCGATAACACTGAGAAGCAGGTATACCTGTGCTTGATCTAGTAGCCAAATTAGAAGAGAAACTGAGCAATATCGACCGGAAGATGGCCGACCCGGCCGTAGCGTCGGACCAGAAACGGATGATCGAACTGGGCCGCGAACGCCGCCAGGTGGAGTATATCCTCGAAGCGGGACGGCACTTTCGCAAGGTGGCCACGGCCATCGACGAGGCGAATCAGATAATCGCGGCGGGCGAGGACGACGAACTGGTCGCGATGGCCCGTGAGGAACTGGAGCAGTACGAAGGCCAGCTCCCCGACGCCGAGCTCGAATTCAAGCTCCGCCTGCTGCCGAAAGACCCCAACGACAACAAGGATGCGATCGTTGAAATCCGGGCCGGGACCGGCGGCGAAGAGGCCGGGCTGTTCGCCGGCGATATCTACCGCATGTACCAGCGTTTCGCCGACCTCCACGGCTGGAAGCTGGAAATACTCAGCTCCCACCCCAACGAAGTCGGCGGCTTCAAGGAAATCATCTTCCAGCTGTCCGGCGACGATGCCTTCGGCCGGATGAAATACGAGTCGGGCGTCCATCGCGTGCAGCGGGTGCCGCAGACCGAAACGCAGGGGCGGATTCACACCTCGGCGGTGTCGGTGGCGGTGCTGCCGGAGGCCGAAGACGTCGATGTCGAGATCAAGGAGAACGAGATCAAGGTCGATGTCTACCGGTCATCGGGGCCGGGCGGCCAGTCGGTCAATACGACCGATTCGGCGGTGCGCATCACCCACCTTCCGACCGGGCTGGTCGTAACCTGTCAGGACGAGAAGTCGCAGCTCAAGAACAAGAACAAGGCGATGAAGGTCCTGCGGGCGCGGCTCTACGATATGCAGATCGCCGAACAGCAGGCCAAGATCGACGCCGAGCGGCGGACGATGATTTCGACCGGGGACCGCTCGGCCAAAATCCGCACCTACAACTTCCCGCAGTCGCGGGTGACCGACCATCGCATCAACCTCACCCTCTACAAACTCGACCAGGTGCTGGCCGGCGCTCTCGATGAAGTCATCGACGCCCTCCGCCAGCACGACCAGGAACGGCAACTCAAGCTACAGGACACGATCGAGGTCAACTGATGAAGTTCCTGCACATCGTTCTGGCCGTGGTGCTGAGCGCCGGCCTGCTCTTCATCGCCCGCACCAACTCCCGTGGACGTCCCGAGCACTTCATCACCACCAATAACGGCTACACCTTCGAGATTACGACGGTGCCGAAAGCCTACGAGACCGACCTGGTCAGGATCAAGCTCGGCATCCGGGGCGATCTCGACTCCACCATCAGGCCGGAATTCCGATTCGGCCGCTTCGGGCAGGATGCCAAGACGCCGCTCTACAAATACGATTCGCGGCCGCTGCTGCTCGAGGATTCGGCGTCAGGGCTATACTACACCGAACAAAAGGCGGGGGAACTGGGCGGTAAGCTCTGGTACTACTTCGAGGTGCGTGACAAGACCGGGGGATTGCGGGCAACCTTCACCCGGCCCGACGGCAAACCGTTTGTGTTGAAATATGTCGGCCACGTGCCGCTGTGGGCGCTCATCTGCCATATTTTCTTCATCTTTGCCACGGTCTTTTTCGTCGCCAAAGGGTCGCTGCATGCGGTCGATCTGCTTCGCGGGCGCGAAGATGCCGGCCCGACCGCCAGAGCGTATATGTGGGCGGCCGTGTGTGCCTTTATCGGCGGTTACCCGTTCGGATTTCCGATGAACTGGTACACCTTCGGCACTATCTGGGAGGGCGTCCCGTTCGGCACCGACGCCACCGACAACAAGACGCAGCTCCTGTTCGTCTACCTGCTGTTTGTCATGGTCTCTTCGCTCGGCACGCTCACCCGCGGTCGATTCGGCCGCAACGCGTTCTCGAAGCGGATGCTCGGCGGGTGGGGCGTGCTCGGCTTTTTCGTGATGCTCGGGATCTATCTCATCCCGCACTCGATTCAGTTCGAACCGGGCCTGACCAAAGCGGTCTGCTGGTCCTGGATCGGACTGGTCGTCCTGATCTACGGCGCCGGACTGACCTACACCCTGAAACACCCGCGTTCGGATGAAACAATCGAGCGCCGGGGAAAGAAGGCGCAGCAGTGAAAGCTACCCTGCCACAGGTATTCGCCCGCTATATCGAACGGCTCGAAGCCGCCGGGATCGATCAGGCCGAGGCGGAGGTCGAGTTGATTCTCTGCCACGCTCTTGGTGTCGACCGGCTGAACCTGTATCTCGACGGCGCCGATCTGCTCACCGACGAGGCGATCGCCCGGGTCGATCAGATCGTCGAACGTCGGGTGACGCGCTACCCGCTGCAATACATTCTCGAAGAGGCCTGGTTTTTCGGGCGGGCGTTCTATGTCTCACCGGCGGTGATGGTCCCGACTCCCGAAACCGAGCTGCTGGTCGACAACGCGATGCGCTTCATCCGACGGCAACGGCTGGCGAAACCGCGGATTCTCGATCTCGGGGTCGGTTCGGGCGTGATTTCGGTCACGCTCGCCAACGAACTGACCGGTTGCCGGATCGTCGCGCTCGACCTGTCGCCGGAGGCGATCGAGGTGGCCCGGCGCAACGCCGAGACGCTCGGCGGGGCCGATCAGATTGAATTCCGGGAATCGAATTACTTCGAAGCGGTCGGCGCCGACGAGCGTTTCGATCTCATTCTCTCCAATCCGCCCTATATCGCCGAACCCGACTACGCCGGCCTTCCGCCGGAAGTCCTCGCCGATCCGAAACTGGCGCTGACCTCGGGGGCCGACGGTCTCGATGCCGCCCGGGTGATTGTTCGGGAAGCAGTGCAGTATCTCGCCCCGCATGGCCGGATCATGTTTGAGATCGGCTACAATCAGGCCGAGAAGGTCGCTGCGATGACGGCGCACGACGATCGCTACCGCTCGATCGTGATTATCAAAGACCTCAACGATATCGACCGGGTCGTCATTCTGGCGGGCGAGTAGACGATGCCCCGGGAGAGCAAAGTCGCCCGGGAAGAGCGGGTGAAGAAGATTATCCGCTTGCTGCGCAAGCACTATCCGGCCGCGAAGACCTCTCTTTCCTACGACAACGTCCATCAATTGCTCGTGGCGACCATTCTGTCGGCGCAGTGCACCGACGAACGGGTCAACATGGTCACCCCCGGTCTCTTCAAAAAGTACCGCTCGATCAAGGCGTTTGCCGAGGCCGACCTGAAGGAACTGGGCGAGGATATCAAGTCGACCGGCTTTTTCAACAACAAGGCTAAATCGATCAAGAAGTCGGCGCAGGAGCTGCTCGAACGCCACAACGGTGAGATGCCGCGCACGATCGACGAACTCACCAAGCTGAGCGGGGTCGGCCGCAAGACGGCCTCGGTGGTGCTGGGCAACGCGTTCGGGATCGCCGAGGGGGTCGTGGTCGACACCCACGTGGCGCGGATCAGCCGCCTGCTGGGGCTTACCCGCGAAAAAGACCCGGTTAAGATCGAGCGCGACCTGATGGCGGTCCTGCCGAAGAAGGACTGGATCGACTGGTCGCACATGATCATCCTGCACGGCCGGGCGCTCTGCAAGGCCCGCAAGCCCGACTGCCCTAACTGCTTCCTGAACACGCTCTGTCCTTCGGCGAAGCTGTAGCCTACGATATTTCTAGGTCAAGTCTCGCTTTGGGATCTTCGTAGGTCAAGTCTCGCTCTGGAGACTTGACAGGTCCGTAGCCCGCCCCGAATCAAATCCTCTCCGCCTATCCCTTCTTGCAGCGATCACCAAATCCATTATATTACCCGTGACACCACGAATGCCCTCGGAGTGGATACGTTGCACCACGCACACGCTGGAGGGCAGGTTGCTTGCAGCAGGGCGAATGGATCGTACGTTGGGTTGTCTATGGGCACGAAGGGGCAAGAATTGCTGATACAATCGAAGGGATCCCACCGCGAGCGGATGGGCCACCCGGCGGGGAACTGATAAGGGGGGTAATCTGAAAGAACTAGGTACAGAACATTGGGAAAAACCAAATGAGGGCGCTACGAATTCGAGCGGATTTTCAGCGACACCGGCTGGTCACCGCGCTTACGGAGGGTTCGCGTTGCTGGGTAGAGCTACCGGTTTCCGGACCTATTCTCACGAGGGGGGATATGCCTATTTTCGAATGCTCTTGCACATGAATTCAGGCATAATTCGTAACTCTCTCTTCGATACATGGCAAGGCTATTCGATCCGGTGCATTGAAGATTGAGTACCGAATGAAAACTGAGGTCAAAGATGGAATGGCTTAGGAAGCTATTT
>CAYPYM010000150.1:6884-7105 GCA_964414435.1 uncultured Ignavibacteriales bacterium
TTGGAGGCAAGCCTGGCGTCTCGAGGATTCGGGTCAAGCGATCCAATAAGCCAGTTGATATTGAAGCACTATCTGCTGACCATGATCTTCCGGCCCTGCTGGCTGCACTCGCTCATGCCGACCCCAAGACAAGGTTAGCAGCGAAGCAGGCGATTCAAGAAAATCGTGGATATATTGAAGTGAATGCCGGGATTCAGGACATCGTCGTCAAGGGTCTCGAG
>CAYPYM010000151.1:0-7072 GCA_964414435.1 uncultured Ignavibacteriales bacterium
CGCTTCGGGCTCCCGGCTGGTAATAACTTCGAAGGAATCTCCACTATTAAGGACCGTGCTCATATCCCCCGGTTTTCCATTTACTTTAACGGCCAGCGCGGCTTTTAGAAGCCCGGGGCCTATAGCCGACGCCGCATCTGCACCCGTGGAATTCTCTTTCAATTCCAGTTCCGAATTATCGGGTAGTTTTACTTTTATCATATAATCAATTAAATAATGGGCGATACTGGAATCGAACCAGTGACCCCTTGCATGTCAAGCAAGTACTCTAACCATCTGAGCTAATCGCCCGCACCAATGTAATTTGTCCCGGGCAAGCGCTGGCTCTCCGGGGTAATTTGCTATTTTATATGCTGATACGGGTTCTGTCAAGCCGAAATTTGGCGTCAGCGGGCCAAAAACGGCGTTGTCCTCCAGCAAAAAGGCCCCGTTGCCGGGGCCTGAATAATCGTCTGCGGGCGGGTGCGCCGGCGCGCTATCCCAACCCCACCATCTGCATAAAGGTCTCGGCCTTCACGTATTCCTCGCGGAGGGTGTCGCTCAGGCTCTCGACATCGGTCTCCCCTATCTGACAGAACGTCGCGACGTCGGGGTCAAGTTCCCCGATCAGGTGGGAGTCGGCCCGGTCGAAGAAGGTCCTCTTCGCCACAAAGTCGCCGAGATTGACGAGATAGACGAGCGGATCCTGTGATTCGCAGGAGGCCGGTTCGTGGTGGTACATGATGCCGTCGCAGAGTTTCTGCGGCAGTTTCCACTGCATGGCGAGGACGCCGCCGACCTGGGCGTGGTTGTAACCGAAGACTTCCTGTTCGAGCTGGTAATCCGGCAGGGTGCTATTTCCCTTCCGGGCGGCCGCCAGCTTTTCGTGTTCGTCCTTGAGGAAGCAGGACACGACCATCTTGCCGACATCGTGGAGCAGACCGGCCGAGAAGGCGGCGTCGGGATCGACCATGCCGCGGGCCTTGATCTTGCGGGCCATGATGCGGCAGGAGAAGGCGGCGGCGAGTGAATGGCGCCAGAACGTTTCCTGGTAATCCTGGTCGATGTGGTCGGCCTTGAACATGTCGAGCACGCTGGCCGACAGGACGAGGTTTTTCACCGCTTCCATACCGACAATGACGACCGCCTGCTTGACCGATTCGACCTCACGGGCGAGGCCGTAGAAAGCCGAGTTGGTCAGCTTGAGCACCTTGACCGACATGGCCGGGTCCTCGGCGAGGATGGCGGCGACGTGGGCGGCTCCGGCGTCCGGATCGTTGATGACTTTCTGGATCTGGTGGAACACCTGGGGTGGTGTCGGCAGGTTCCGGATGTTGGAGATGACCTGCTTGATTCTATTGTCGATGGCCACTTCGTTCATGGTTGTGTCGGCGTTTCAGGGTTTTCCGGCGGCTGCGTGGTCAGTTCGTCGGCGAGCCGTTCGGCAATTGCTTCTTTTACTTCGGGCTGGTTGTAGTAGCCGGACCGGATCCGGGCGCGGGCCAGCCGTATTTTGTCCTGTCGCAGTTCGGGGCCGCGGTCGATGCGGGTTGTTCCCTCGGTATTGCCGCTCTCCTGGAGGCGCTGTCTCGCCTCGTCGGCCAGGACGGCCAGCCGATCCCGGGCGTCATCGGAAATGACGACGGAATCGGTGCGGGTGGGAGCGGGTTCCGGCGGTGTCGCCGCCGGTGCTGATTTGGCCGGTTGTCGTTCCACGATCGCTCTCGACTGATGCAAAGGTCCTATTTCCATCATCTACCCCTTTTGGGCGCCTCCCGGTGGCGTCCGCGGTGCGGTGCGTGCTCGAACCGGGGCCGCGTCCTGCGGCGGCGATTCGCGCACCGGCGTCGCGTTATTGTTTGCCGTCTACAAACTGGGGCGACGGATTGTGGCCGTCGCTCATGTATTGCAGAATCTTCTGACTGTTTTTCAGTTCGCCGAGTTCTTCCTTGATCCGGTTGTAGCGTCCCTGGAGGTGTTCGTCGCACTCGGAAACGACGTCGACGCTCTTCTTCACGAGGGTGCGGATGCTGTTGATCACTTTTTTGACCTCGGGCAGCACGGCCGCCATGCGGAACGCTTTCGGGTTGCGCTGTTCGAGGCGGCGGATGGTTTCCTCCGACTTGATGATGCGCTGGCGATAGCGCTCGACCTCGGCGAAGAGATCGAGAAGATGGTCGTCGCGGTTGAATTTGATGGCATCGCGCTGTTTGTCGAGCGTGATGTAGAGCGACTGGTAAAACGAGTACTCTTCCTTGAGCACCGCCAGCAATTCGCGTTCGAGTTGTTTCAGCAGTTCGTAATCCATGTCTCTTCCGTCAGGCCCGCTGGGTGAAGCCGCCGGCGGAAACCGCGGCGGGTTCGGGGGTCGGTTCGGGCCGCTGCTGCTGTTGCTGTTCCTTCACGCCGCGCCAGCCGGCCCGAAGGTTGTTCAGTATAGTAATATTGTCGTCAATTACGCTCAAATCTTTGGTGGCCTCGGCGACGTTGATCTGGTTGATGACCCAGGCGTAGAGGCGGCTGAGGCGGTCGGCGACCTCTCCCCCGTTTTCGTGATCGAGGGTGGTGTAGAGGTGGGTCACGAAGCGGCGGGCCCGTTCGAGCTGTTCGAAGCCGGCGTCGAGTTCATTGTTGCCGTAGTGGTCGGCCGATGAGTGGAAGGCGGCGATGGCGCCGTCGTACACCTGAAGGATGAGATCGATCTGTGATTTTCCGGCCGTTTCTTCTTTCCGATAGGCGTGCAGTTTTCCGTCCATGGTTACTCCGATGCTCGTGTTAGCCGTTACTCGATGTATTGGCGAAGTTCCAATTGTTATTGATGCTGCCCAGCTGGCTGGTCAGGAAAGTGCTGGTCGTGTTCATCTGGCCGAGGGCCTCTTCCATCGCATAGTATTTCTGCAGCAGGGCGTCGCGGCGGATCGCGAGGCGGGCGTCGATTTCCTTCACCCGTTCGGCAATCGTGTCGACCTGTTTCTGATAGGCCGAGATGCGCCGGTCGAGGGTGCCGTCGGTGGCCTTGGTGATGCTCGCGACGAGGTCGCGGGTGCGCGAGGCGACACCCTTGGTGACGGTGACGGTTCCCTCGGCGCCGTCGCCGAGCTGAGCGTCGGTCAGGGTGATGCGCAGCACGAGCCCCTTGAGGGTCTTGCTGTCGTCTTTGCCCTTGAGCAGCTGCCCGACGCCTTCGGCCTGTTCGCCGTTGATCGTCCCCTCGACATCGGTCCCCTTCACCCCGGTGCCGGTAGAGAGTCCGAGGGCAGTGTAGGCCGAGTTGGAGATGCCGGAGACCAGTTCCACTCTGGAGGTGGAGCCGAAGGTGGCGCTCGATATCTTGATGTGTCCGCCGCCGGAATCCGCGACCCATTCGACCTTGATGTCGCGCGGCCCGAGGTTTTCGTCGTTGTCGATCTTGGACTGGATCTCGTCGACCAGGGCCTGGCCGCTCGCGTAGTCGCGCTCGGTGAGATAGATTTCGCCGGACTCGAGACCGTCGACATTGAGCTTGATCGTGTTGTTCGAGGAGGTGATCTCGATCGGGTTGGAGATCGGGTCGTCCAGCCGCGAGCCTTCATAGGAGCCGCCGGTGGCCGCTTTGGTGATGTTGACGTCGTAGTCGCGGCCGGCGAGGGTGTCGACGGTCGAGGAGACGAATTCGATGCCGCTCCGGCTGGTGGAACCGTCGGACGACATCAGCTTGATGACGTCGTCGAGATTGTTCCGAATGGCGTCTTCGAAGCGGGCGCTGTCGGTGATCTGGAGCTGACCGTCGCCGTTGGTGCGGATGCCGATCGAATAGAGCTGGGAGAATTTGGATTCGATCCCGGCGATGCTGTTGCCGGCCGCCGAGGCGAGCGAGTTCCGCACGGTCCAGAGGGTCGAGTCGCCGAACAGGACCGGGGCCGTCTTCGATTCCTGATCGTATTTGTTCTGCTGATCGATGTAGCTGACGACGTCGTTGTATTTGGAGATGAACCCCTGCACGAGGGATTTCACGGCGGCGACGTCGATATCGGTCGTGATCGTGATCGACTCGCCGGGGGGCGTTTCTTTCGTGATATTCAGATTCAGGCCGCCGATGATGTCGGAGAAGGTGTTGGAATCGGACGTCACGACGATCGGCGAGCCGGTCCCGCCGGCGGAGCCGATGCTGAGGCGGGCGTTGGACGCCTGCTGCAGGATCGGCGCGAAGGTGCTCACCTGGAAGCTGTCGCCGCCGTGGAGCACGCCCGACGAGAAGTTGAGTTTGAGGCCGTCGGCGCCGGCGCCGGCGAGTTCCACCTCGGTGTCGGCCTGGGTCACGACGATCGATCCGGAGTTGGTGCCGTCGGACCAGTTGATCGTGATCGGGTCGGTGCCGATCGTCTGTTCGCCGGAGCCTTCGACGGTAAACGTATAGATCTTGTTTTTGTCGCCGGAGAACGAGGCGGTCGAGCCGAGCGAGATCTGGGCGGTCGAGGCATTGTTCATGGCGAGCAGTTCGGGGGCGTCGAAGGCGGCGGTCGAGTAATTCAGGTTGAGTCCGCCGGTCAGGGCGGAGGTCACGGAGACCTGGTTTTTCAGCCCGGCCTTGTCGGCGACCAGGACGAGGCGGTAGGGATTACTGGCAGAACCGTCGTTGACGATGCTGGCGGTAACGCCCACCTTGGCGTTGTTGATCGCCTGCGCGATCCCGGTCAGGGAATTGTTGTTGGCGTCGATCGTGACCGTTTTGGCGGAGCCGTCGCCGACCTGGATCGTGATGTTGCCGGTGCCGAAGAGGGCGATCGACTGGTCGGAGAAGCCCTGGCTGGCCAGCTGGTGGTTTCGGGCGAGGGCGAGGACCTGGACGTCGTAGGAGCCGGCGTTGACGCGGCCGCTCGAGGTGGCCGAGAGATAGGAATCGTCGGAGACGTTGATCGAGGCCGCGTCGTAGGCGGCGGGCCGGACGAGTTTGGCCAGTTCGGTGTTGAGGGCGAGGAATTTCGCCTGAAGTGCCTTATAGGCCGAGATAATGTTGGTCTTAGCGGCCTGTTCGGTTTCGAGCAGCGCGGCCGGCTGACGCTCGGCCTTCATGATGCTGTCGACGATATCGGTGGTATTCAGTCCGGAGACCAGTCCGTCAATTGATCCGGTGGGCATCCTTCCCTCCTGGGGCCAGCGACTTCAATGTGCTTTTCTCACTGTTTGCGTCTGTGGACTCATTTGGTCCGGGGGAGGCGTTGGCCTCCCCCGGACGATCTATCGTCATCGCTCGCCGGGTTACCGGAAGAGCGAGAGAACGATCTGCGGAGCCTGGTTGGCCTGGGCGAGCATCGCCGTGCCGGCCTGGACCAGGATTTGGTTCTTCGTGAACTCCGACATTTCCTGAGCCATGTCGGTGTCGCGAATCATGGACTCGGAAGCGGTCAGGTTCTGGGCCGCGATCCGGAGGTTGCTCAGGTTGGATTCCAGGGTGTTTTTCTGGAAGCTGCCGAGCGTACCACGGGTCGTGGAGACCTCGTTGATGGCGGTGTCGATGATCGCCTGGGCATCCTGGGCGCCCTGGACGGTGGTGACATCGATATCGGCCAGCGACGCGAACATGTTGCCGACGATGCCCTTGCCGAGCGCGCTGGCGGCCATGTTGCGGAGACCGATCTTGGCCGTCTGGCCGACATTGGCGCCGATCTGGAAGACCAGCGAGCGGTCGACGTTGTTGATCGTCTCGGTGCCGCCGGCGGAGGTCAGGCCGTAGAACAGCATGAGGGATTCGCTGCGGTCGGCGTTATACACGGTGGTGTTGACACCGGCGGTAACGGAGGTCGCGGGACCGCCGTCCAGACGGACGTCGAACTTCGCCGCCTTGACATCAAGCAGGGTGCTGCCGACGTTCATGCCGGTGCTGGCCTTGTTGATGGTCAGGTTGATGGTGCCACGACCGGTTTCACCGGCGGCCTTGTTGGCCAGGGTGATGTCGTGGGTCGTGCCGTACTTGACCTGGTCGACGGCGGTGGTGTAGTTGTCGAAGCTGATGAGGGCGTCGGTACCGGCGTTGGCAATGCTGTCCTCGGTGAGGCCGAGCAGGTGCTCGAGATTGCCGGTGGTGGTGCCGAGGGTGCCCATCTGGAGGCTGTAGGCCGAGCCTTCGTCCTTCGTGCTGATCTGGATCTGGTCGTTGTTGACGACGGAAGCGTCGACATCGGACTCACCGGCCACACCGGCGACGTCGCCGAAAGCGGTGGCGAGCTGGGTGTCCAGTTCAGACGCGAGAGCGGAGACCGACGTATACGTGCCGGCGGTCAGCGAGATCGTCTGCGACACGGTCGAGTTGGCCTCGGTGGTGGCGGTCAGGGTGAGCTGGTTGGCCGAGACACCGCGCGCGGAGGCCGCACCGATCGAGAACAGGTCGGCGGCCGCGTTGGACTGTGACGCGGTGGTCTTGATGGCGTACTGGGCACCCCGGTTGGTGGTGGTCAGCGTGAACGGCTGGCCCGCGCCACCCGCGCCGGACGCCTGAATCTTGCCCGAGAGGACCGAGTTCAGGGCGATCTGGGTGTTCAGCTTGCCGGCGATGGAAGCGGAGTCGTCACCGGTCTCGACATCGATCGCCAGGGTCTGGGCCGAGGTCGTGCCCTCGTTCGCATCCCAGTACTGGACGGTGAACGAGTAGGTACCGGCGTTGGAGGCGGTCGCGGCGCTGAAGACGTTGGAGGCGATCGACGCCACGGTGGCGGCGGCCGCGATGGTCAGGTTGTTGCCGAAGGCGTCGGCGACGTGAACCGAACCGGAGGTCTTCTTGGCGACGTCGGACGCCTGGACGACGTCGACGTTGTGGATGGCTTCGGTCAGGTTTTCCGGATCGCCGTCGGTGTTGGCGAGGCTGAACCCGAGGGAGGTCGTGTTCAGGGTCGCGGTCGAATCGGCGGTCTTGGTCGCGGTGATCGAGTGCGTGCCGCTGGACAGGTTGGAGTTGCGGATCGTCACGGCCGAGTTGTTGGAGCTCGTGATCGTGGCGATGTTGGCCTTCGAGCCGTCGAGCAGCTTCTTCGTACCGAACTGCGTGTTGGCAGCGATACGGTCGATGGTGGAGACGGCGTTTTCGATTTCCGCCTGGTCGGCCGCGAGCTGGTCGGCG
>CAYPYM010000152.1:0-7069 GCA_964414435.1 uncultured Ignavibacteriales bacterium
CATCTGGTCGGGGAGCGTGACGGCCAAGGTCTGCCGCAAGTGCGGGCTCCCGCTGCTGATGGTGCCGGTGGGCCGTGCGTTGGAGGCGGGGAAGAGCTGAGGTTTGGACCTAAGCGGGTGAACCGCCTTGACTTTTGCCGTTTCCGGCGGTACTTTCGGAGACTGACAAGGAAACGGCAATGAAAGTACCCTATCTCGATCTGCAAGCTCAATACCAATCGATCAAACCGGAAATCGACGCCGCACTCCAGCGGGTCCTCGATTCGTCGGCCTACGTTCTGGGACCGGCGGTCGGCCAGTTCGAAAAAGACTTCGCCCGCTATTGCTCGGTCGAATCGTGTGCCGGGGTCAACAGCGGCACCAGTGCGCTGCATTTGGCGCTGCTGGCGCTCGATGTCGGCCCGGGCGACGAGGTGATCACGGCGGCGAACACGTTCGTTGCGACGATAGCGGCGATCGCGTACACCGGGGCAAAACCGGTGCTGGTCGATGTCGAACCGGAATCACGCAATCTCGATCCGAAGTTGCTGTCGATGGCGCTTTCGCAAAAGACCAAGGCGATTATCCCGGTGCACCTCTACGGCCGCATGGCCGACATGGACCCGATCCTTCAAATCGCCGAGAAATATCACATCGCCGTGCTCGAAGACGCTGCACAGGCCCACGGCGCCGAATACAAAGGACATCGGGCCGGCTCGCTCGGGCGGATCGCCGGCTTCTCGTTTTATCCGGGGAAGAATCTCGGAGCGTACGGTGAGGGCGGCGCAGTGTGTACCTCGGATGCGACGCTTGACAAGGCGGTCCGGATGCTCCGCGACCACGGCAGCGAACGAAAGTACTACCATGACCGGCTCGGGTTCAACGCCCGCATGGAGGGAATTCAGGGCGCCGTGCTCGGTGTCAAACTGAAGTATCTCGACAGGTGGAACGAAGCCCGTCGGACTATCGCGGCGCAGTACAACGACCTGCTGGCCGGATTGCCGATCGCGCTGCCCCACATGGATGACGACTTCCTTCAGGTGTTCCATCTCTACGTGATCGAGAGCGACCGTCGCGATGAGCTGCAGAAGTATCTCGGCACGCGCGAGATCCCGAGCCTGATTCACTACCCGGTGCCGGCCCACCTCCAGCAGGGCTTCGAATTCCTCGGCTATAAGAAAGGCGAATTCCCGATCACCGAACGGCTCTGCCGCGAGGTGCTCTCGTTGCCGATATTTCCGGAGATGACGCCGGATCAGGTGGCGTATGTCGCCGCCGCGATCAGAGATTTCTTTAATGGGCGCTAGACGACCGATCAATTTCACGCTCGAACTGATCACCGTGGCGGCGCTGCTGTCGCTGGTGGCGTTGCTGCGTTTGTATCATATCGATGCCGATCCACCGAACGGTCTGTCGGTTTCGACCGGGGTCGAAACCGATCCGCCGCAGTATACGATCTTCGCCCGCAATTATGTTCAGAACGGCGTGTTCGATCCGTTCCACGATGCCCGGCGGTCGGTCTTTCTCAAGTCGAGCGTGACGGCTCTCGCCGTCGGCGTCTTTGGTCTGTTGGGCACCGGGCTGTGGCAGTCGAACCTGGTCGGTTTCCTCTACGGATTCGGGGCACTCGTCCTCTTCTGGTTGTTTCTCCGGAAAGTATCGGGGCCGGTCGCCGGCCTCCTTTTTCTTATTCTGATAAGTGTCAATTATAACCTCGTCTTTTTCGGGAGGCTGCCTTTTCTCGAACATGCGCTCGCTTTCTGGGCGTTTCTGTCACTGGCGCTGCTTGCCCATGTCGACCGTCCCATGCACGCCATCTGGGCGGGACTGGCGCTGGCGGTCGGGATCTTTTTCGGTAAGGTGCTCGGGCTGATTTTTCTCTTCCCGTTTGCCTGCTGGTTCGGGTACCGGCTGCTCTTTGCGCCGAAGGGGAAGAGACGCGAACGCTGGCTCCAGCCTCTGTTTTTCGCCGGCGGCTTTGCGGTCGTGACCGTGTTCTGGCTTTTCTTCACCTACCTTCCGGCCCAGTCGCAGGTGACCGGCTACTTCGGCGAACAGGCGGTTTCGCTCTATGGTGCGCCGGAGGGGCTTCAATCGGTCGATGAATTCATGCGCAAGCTGGTGACGTTCGGTATCGATTCGAGGCTTCTCACCCGGATGCGTTCGGTGGCCGTGGTCGGAGCCTTTTTCGTCGGGATGATCGCTTTCCATATTACCCGGAAGAAATCGTGGCTGGAGGGATTCGGCCGGTTCAACGCCGGCCACGTCTTCATGGCGACAATGATCGTCGCGTTCTATGGCTCGCTCATGATCTGGAACTATCGCCCGCTGCGCTATCAGCTGGTGCTCATCTACCCGTTTTACGGCGCGGCCGCGACGCTGCTGGCGCTGATCTGGGAACGATGGGGCGAGCCGAAACCGATCCGCACGCCGTGGGGATTTTATCCGCTCGCGGTGCTTATCGCGGTGGTGCCGGTCTATCAGTTTTGGGAGGCGCTGGCCGACCGGTACGGGCTGGAATTCTATTACGATGACAACAAGCTGCCCGCGCTCGGCGTGGCGCTGGTGCTGGTGATCCTGATCGGTCTGGTCCTCCGTTACCGCGATCGGCTTTCGCGTCCGGAGTATCCGCCGTTGGCGCGGGCGGGGGTGGTGATCCTTATCGTGGTCAACCTCACCTTCGGCGTCCTGAACTACTACTACTGGGCGGTGCGGCCGACCTTCACGGCGCGTGACGACAGCCGCGATCTCGGCATCGTGCTGGCCTCGCCCGGCGCCGTGATATCCGGCCCGTTTGCACCGCTGCTGGCGATGGAGAACAGGCTGCCGGTCGTGATTCAGATGTTCGGCGTGGCGCAGGTCGATACGAGCCTGTTCCGCCGCTTTCCTATCACCCACCTGCTGGTCGATGAATCGAACGAAAACGCCGCCCGGGCCGATTACCCCGGTCTGCTCGACAGCGCCGAACATGTCGTCACCTACCATGTCGGCCTGAAGAAGGTGCGGTTGTTCCGAATCGCCGGTGAGACGGGGAACACGCAGGCGTCGGCCTATGAGGAGTCGCCGGTTGAGCGGATGATCGACCTGTATCAGACCGACCAGATCAGCCGGGGCAACGAACTGGCGGCCCGGCTGCTCCAGGAATATCCGGCCAATATGTCGATATATCTGGCGGTGGCCGAGGTGGCGGCGCTAAACACTCAGCTCCAACTGGCCGAAACCAGTTTTAAGAAAGCGGTTGAGTTTTCTCCGACGAATTACCATCTTAATTCGCGGTTGGCCCAGTTTTTCAAGGAGACCTATGCCGCCACCGGCAACGAGGCGTATAAAAAGCAGGGTCTGGACTATTTTGAACGGGCGATTCATCTCGCCCCCACTGTCCGCAACATGGAAGCCGCTTACCAGCAACTGAAGGATAAAAGCGCGTGGCAACTCAAGAGCGATACGACTTCTTTGTCTCAACCATAGTCCCGGCCAACAACGAGGAAGGGAATATCGAGGAGTTCTGTCGGCTCTTCGATGAAATGCTGCGGGGCGCTCCGTTCGAGGGTGAGCTGGTGTATATCGACGACGGATCCGACGACAACACTCTCGAAAAGATCAAAGAAGCCGCGCAGAAGTACTCTTTTGTTCGGTTCGTCTCCCACCAGCGGCGCAGTGGCGTGACCGCCGCCCTGCAGAGCGGGTTTGCGGTTGCTCGCGGCGACGTCTTTGTCTTTTATCCCGCCGATCTCCAGTTCCTCCCCGCGGATATCCCGGCGCTGGTGGCACCGATCGCCGGCGGCGCCGATATGTCGACCGGGTGGAAGCAGGGGGCTTACAAAAAGAAGTTCGTCTCGGGTGTCTACAACTGGCTCTCCCGCAAGATCTTCGGCCTGAAGGTCCACGATCTCAACGCCTGCAAGGCGTTCCGCCGCGAAATCGCCGAGCGGATCTTCCTGCGGCAGGACTGGCACCGTTATCTGGTCGTGCTGGCCGCCAAGGAAGGGTACCGCATCGATGAAGTCAAGGTGCGGCTGTACCCGCGGGCCTGGGGCAAGTCCAAGTATTCGTCGATCTGGCGCATCCCGGTCGGTGTGCTCGACATGCTGGCGGTCAATTTTCAGCTCACCTTCCTCCGCAAACCGCTTCTCTTTTTCGGCTCGGTCGGGCTGGCCTTTTTCTTTCTCGGCTTCCTGGTCGGCCTGTGGGCGGTCTATGTCAAGTACTGGCTGGGGCAGACCCAACTTCCGCTGTTGTATCTCGTCATCCTCCTGGTGGGTCTCGGCCTCGGTTTGTTTATGATGGGGTTCATCACCGAGGGACAGGCGGCGATTAAGGAGGAGCTTTCGGCGATGCGGCGAAGCATGATTAAACAATCCGATCGCCCCTCCGATCCACCGCAAGCCTGACCTTTTCGCCACGCCCTTCAAGCACCCCCAGAATCGCCCCAAATCGGCCTCTGGCAGTGACCTGCAGGCTTTCCGCCGGCCGATAAAAAAGTTGCTTTAGCCCGTGTTGTTGGTTATGGTACCGACTGGACCGGAGTCCGGGCGGGCCCCTGATACGCCCGGAAGGCGGCGAGGGTGGGGGATATCCCCTTGAAACATCTCGTTTTACCGGTCCGGTTGGCGCGGTCAACGTTCGAGTCCCCGGCCGGTATAAGCTGTGTCGGGCGGGCGCGGTGCACTCGGCACCGGCAAGGCGCCACCACAACCACACGGAGATCTAGTTGGCTAAAGGGAAGAAAAGTAGTGCGCGGCCGGCGCAACCGGCGCCCCGCCGCAGTTTCGATATCGAACAATCGCCCTGGTTTACCCCGGTGGTGTTCGTCCTCATCGCGATCGCCCTCATCATCCTGTTCCGCGATTTCATCTTCTCCAGCAAGATGCTCTACGGTTCGGACACGATCCAGGCCGGTATCTTTTTCCGCTCGTACCTGGTCGACTACGTCCACCAGCACGGGGCGGTGCCGCGCTGGAACCCGTACATTTTCGGCGGCATGCCTTTTATCGAGGCGTTTCACGGCGACATCTTTTATCCGCTCTCAATCCTGAAATTCTTCGGGAGTATTTTCCGGATGATCGGTTTCACGCTCGTGATTCACATCTATCTCGCCGGCATCTTCATGTATTTTGCCGGGCGGCAGTTCAAGCTCTCGAAAATCGCGGCGCTGCTGGCCGGGATCTGCTACATGTTCGCGCCCTATCTGGTATCGCTCGTTGCCCCCGGCCACGACGGCAAGATCTACGTGACCACACTGTTCCCGCTGGTGATTTTGTTCCTTGACCGGGCGTTCGAGAAGCGGCCGTTCTTCAACTTTTCCATGGTCGGCCTCGTTCTCGGTGTGCTGATCCTCAGCCCCCACCCGCAGATGTCGTATTTCACGCTCTGGGCGGTGGCGTTGTACGCGGCGTTCAAGCTGGTCATGCGGTGGTTTGAGAAGCGAAGTATCACACCGTTGATTCGTCCGGCCGTGCTCACGGCGTACGCGGTTGTGATCGGGCTGCTCGTATCGGCGATTCAGTTCTATCCCGGTTATATCTACACGAGCAAATTCTCGCCGCGCGCCGACACCAAGAAGGGCTGGGAGTGGGCGACCTCGTGGTCGCTGCATCAGGAAGAAGCGATGGGGCTGATCATCCCCGAGTTCGCCGGGGTGAGCACGCAGGAAGCCAAGACATACTACTGGGGCAAGAACGCTTTTAAGGATAATTCCGAGGCGGTCGGGGCGGTGACGTTTTTCCTTGCCCTGCTCGGCGCCTTCTTCGCGCGCCGCAAGGAGGGCTACTTCTTCGCGGGGCTGGCGATTTTCGCTCTCATCTACGCCCTCGGCGCGACGACGCCGATTTTCCGATTATTCTATTACCTGATACCGAAGGTCAGCGCGCTTCGAGCACCCTCGATGATCATGTTCCTTTTCTCGTTCTCGGCGGCCCTGCTGGCCGGGATGGGGATTCAGCGCCTGCGCGACGCCTTCGAGAAGAAGGAAGAAGGACCGGGCCATCGGTTCAATTATCTCCTGCTCGGTTTCCCCGCGTTTCTGCTTTTGCTGGCGCTGCTCTTTTCGGTGGCCGGACGCGGCATGATCGACGCGTGGACATCGATCTTCTACAGCAATGCCGGCCAGATCCAGGTCCAGCAGGGGGTGACCAAGCTGACCATGGCGTACGCCAACCTGCCGGCGATCCAGTCCGGCGCCTGGTTCGCCTTCCTGTTCGTCGCCCTTGCTTCGGGGTGTGTCTGGATGTACCGGAGCGGCCGGGCGGGGGCGGGGATCCTGGCCGTGCTGCTGCTTCTCCCGCTGATCGGCGATATCCGGTTCGACAGCCGGTTTGTCGGTACCTATGATCAGCACAACTGGGATGAGAATCCGGTCAGTCAATTCTTCCACCAGAATGAAAATGACTACCGGGTGTTCAACATGGGGGTGCTTCCGGCCGATCTGCTGCCGTATTTCGATATCCAGATGGTGACCGGCTACCACGGCAACCAGCTACGCTGGTACGACGACCTGCTCGGCGGACCCAACAAGACCAACCAGAGCAATCCCCGTTTCCTGAATCTGGTCGGGACAAAATATGTGCTCGGGCCGGGCAACCGGAGTTTCCCGCAGGGATATCTCGGGCCGGACTCGGTGACGGTGGCGGCCAATTTTGGGCAGATGCAGATATTTCAGAACGAAAACACGCTTCCGCGCGTTTTTCTGACGGACCAGTTCAAAGTGTTCGGCGACCGGCAGGAGATCGTGCCGCAGGTGCTTAACGGTACCGACGATCTCAGGCGGATCGTTTATCTCGAGGAGCAGCCGGAGATCGACATCCCGATCGACTCGGTTGATCAGGATTCAGCCTGGTTCATCGACTACCAGCCCGACACGGTGAACATCGGTCTGTCGGTCGCAAAGAATAAGCTTCTCGTCCTGACCGACAACTGGTACGACGCCTGGCATGTGGTGCTCGACGGCCGCCCGGCGAAAGTGATGCGGGCCTACGGCTCGTTCCGGGCGGTGGCGGTTCCGGCCGGCACCAAGGGGGCGATGTTCGTGTTCAAGTCGGATCGGTACCGGCTCGGCAAGCTGGTGACCGTGCTGACATCGTTGTACCTGGTC
>CAYPYM010000153.1:0-7054 GCA_964414435.1 uncultured Ignavibacteriales bacterium
AAATGATGCCGGCCAGTTTGTGGCCGACCTTGACGTGGTAGTATTTCTGAATGAGTTTGCTCGAGGTTCGCATCCTATATGCCTCGGTCGCGCACTCGCGCGGAGTCTTTCGGTGGATTGGTTGACGCCTCGGCGGTGCGGGTGCGCACGAGCCAGGCGCGATGGCGGGTACCGGTCAAACAGTCCCACGTCCAGGTGAAGTTGCCGACGGGCAGCGAGCCTGACGCCGCAAGGTCGCCCGATTCGGCCGGCTGACCGGCCCAGGCGACGATAACGGCGCCGAGGGTCGTGTGGCCGATGATCTCCGGATCGCATTCGATCGCGAGGGCGTCGATATCGTTGCGGGTGGTCGCTCTCACGATGATCTTGCCGGAGCAGATCGCCTCGTCCATCAACGCGAGTATCACCGGGTAGACGTAGTCGTACATCTCTT
Source organism: uncultured Ignavibacteriales bacterium (assembly GCA_964414435.1). Classification (GTDB taxonomy): domain Bacteria; phylum Zixibacteria; class MSB-5A5; order GN15; family FEB-12; genus JAGNLV01. The sequence goes on from CAYPYM010000153.1 coordinate 434, forward strand.
CGGCGGTGAGATGCAGGTTGGTACGGATAGAGCGAGCCGGGACGACCCGGATCGCGATGTTTTTGGAATCCTGCAGCCGGTGGGCGACGCCCTCGAACGTGGCCGGCAGTTCGGCCAGCAGGTGGGTGGCGCGCACCGGGCGGCGCATATCGTCGGTGTCGCCGCCGAGCAGGATTCGGACGCGTTCCATGGCGGCAACGACGGCTTCGATCGACTGAATGAACCGACTCGGATCGTTGTCCGCCGCGGAATGGATCTCGGTGGTCGGCGCCTGGTTTTCGATCAGCTCGGCTTCGCCGAGCAGATACGAGAGCCGATCGATGATGCCGTGGAAGTAGCCGTCGGTCAGCTTCCGCATGGTGTTGAGTCGTTCGGCGGCCCGAGAGGCACGTTCGGCGTCGCGCCCTGAGTCGCCCGGGGAAGCAGAGACATCATCGGCCTCGGCGGCCTCGCGACAGAGATCGATGAATATCGCCACGGTTTCGAAGAAGCGTTCGAACGGGGCGAGGTGATCGCCCTCGGATGAAGAGCCGACGGCGAGGCGGGCCCGGCGGCCGCGCCGGGTCCGCACCGAGAGGCAGAATTCAGATTTGACGTTGCTGAGATAATATTGTTTAGCCTCCTCCTCGGTGAGTGGCTCGCCGTCGGTCGGGTTCGGCATGAGGTGCGAGCCGCTGGTCGCCGCGTCGAGGACGCCCGCCGCGACCGGAGTGTCGTCATCGTGACGAATCGCCGGATCGCTGTGGGTGCGGCGGAGGACGGTCCGGCTGCGTTCGACGGGATCGATATAGACGAGCCGGGAGATTTCCACGCGACGGTCGAGCAGCGAAAATGCCTCGAGCAGGACATCATCGAGCGTGCGGGCGCCATCGGCAACCCGACGGTACATCGTCCACATGGAGAGCAGGTCGTCGGTGAGGCCGAACTGGCTGATGTGGAGGCGCGCGATGATCCGGCCAATTTCCTCCAGGTGGCGGGCCTGCACCGGTGTGAGATCACCCGGCACCGGCATGGCGATGATCGAACGGCTGTGGCGGGCCGAGATGGCGTCGTGCACGAACACGAAGGTCGGCGGATCATCGAGGAAGATCGGGTAGTCGGGAAGGAAGCCGACCGGAACGTACGGGCGGCCGCATTCGATTGCCGCCGTCCAGCCATCGACCGTGGCGTGCGTCAGGGCGCCGTCGAGTTTATCCCACGAGGCGATGTCGCCGACGGCGAGGCGGAGGCGGAAGATGCCGTCGGTCTCGTTGTAAGTAACGGCGAGTCCGCCGGGGATTTGCTCGGTCAGGAAATTCAGGATACCGGCGAGGAATCGATCCGGGCTCGAATCGCGGTGAAAGAGCCGGCCGAGGAACTCCTCGACCATCGGGTTGCCGCACTGGTCGAGCCGGGCGTAGTGCAGAATGACGCGTTCGAGCACGGCCGTCAGGATGGCCGGCGGGCAGCTCTTCCCCGCCTGCGGCGGGCCGACGAAACCGCGCACGGCGCCGTCGATAACGAGCGGGTGCATGGAGGTGTCGTCGATCGTGACCGGTTCGCCGGCGAAGGTGGCGTTGGGCGGCAGGGCTCGGTCGGCGCCGAGGAGCGACGGGAGATCTTCCAGCCGGGCGCTCGGAATATAGAGGCACCGGTTGACGGCGTCGTCTTCGGGAGCGGGATAGACACGGCAGAAAACCTGCGGAACACCGCCGGAGAGATACAGCGATCCAGCGGCGAGGCCGAGCCGGCGAAGATCGGCCAGCGGATCGTGCAGGTGTGTCAGTGTCGGCGATGTCATCGAGGTCGGTCCGTCCTGTTACTGTATGTCGATCAGTTCCCTCTCGGGTGAATTCATGCCGGTGAGATCGTCTCGGATGTCCTCCACGGCGGCCTGCAGCAGCCGGCGGTTGCCTCGGATCGCCGGGGCATCCTCGGCGAGCGCCGGCTCGTCGAGAGCTCCCCAGGGGGTTTCGTGCAGTCGGACCGCCAGGGCCAGGGCGGCGGCAATCATTTCCACGTACGACTGATCGGCGGTGGTGAACGAATGCCGACTCTGCCGGCGGCGTTCGGCGAGAGTAATCACGCCTCGCACTTCTCCGGCGATGGAGATCGGGACGAGCAGGGCCGAGCGGAGGTCGGCCTGATAAACCTGCTGGGCCTCTCCCCGGCTCATGCGGAGTTCGCCGCGGTCGGCGGTGGTCACAGTCCGGCCTGTTTCGCGCACCCGGCGATGGAGCGGCATCAGCGCCTGAATCAGGTAGCCGTCGGTCGGCACGGCGCGGTCGATCGGGTGGGCGGCGGCAATCGCGCGCGACCGGATGAAGGCCGCGTCTTCCTCGAACATGGCGATGCGCACGGCGGCGACGCCGGTTTCGTCTCGAATGAGGCGGGCGGCTTCGTCGAACATAGCGGCGCTGCTGAGATGGTAACCGTTGCAGGAGCGGACAAACTCGTGGGCCTGCTTCAGGCGGCGGTCGGTCCGTTCGTCGCGCCGGCGGGTGACTTCAGCCTGAATGGTAGCCCGGAGCAGATCGGCCAGGGCGGCCAGAAACTCGAGGTCACGGGCGGTGCAGGCGTAGGCGGCGGACGCCCCGATGACGAGGCGATCGACCGAATCGGCGGCGGTTGACAGCGTGAGCGAAACGGCGGTCTGCATCCCTGCCCGATGGAGCATGGCGACGACCGGATCGTCGGGGTGACGCTCGAGGTCGGCAATGAGAGCCGGCGCACCGACCTCTTCGTTCGGGCGCGGCGCCAGCCTCTCCACACCTTTTTCGGTGAGGAGGCTGCCGGGCCGCCCGACGGTGTAGCGGCAGGTATCGCTGTCATCGAAGGAGATCGTAAACGAACAGATTTCAGCCGGGATTGTTTCGCCGATGACTCTCGCGATGACGGCCAGTTTGTCTTCGAAAGTGCCGGGACCGCTGAGGTGGCGACGGAGTTCGTCGCGACGGGCACGGGTGGCATTGATGAATTCGCGTTCGACCCGGTGGGTCTCGGTGCGCATCCGGCGAGCGAGGGCGTCGCAGGCCAGCTTGAGAATCACGCGGTCGTCGTCGGACGGTTCGGCGTCGCGCGAACACCAGAGCGCGAAAGCGGCGGCAACTCGACCGCGAATCTCGACCGGCAGGAGAAAGGACGGCTGCGGGGCGCCGTCGGGTACAGCAACCCGCAGGTCGTGGGCAGCACTGTCGGTGTGATCGGAGTTGGTGACCGTGGCATGGCGGATCGTCTCGTCGAGCTGCTCGGTGACATTGCAGGTGCCGAGCAGGAGCATGTGGCGTGAACGCCGGGAGCGTACGAAGACGGCGCCGCCATCGAAGCCGAACTGCTCGATCATGTAGCCGAGGGTTTTCTCGAGAATGACGGTCAGGCGCGATTCGACGCCGACCAGTTGTTCGACGCGGCGAAGCAGATCGAGACGCCGAATGCGAAGCTTGTTGTACAGGCGGAGCGTGCGACCGAGCGGAAGCCAGAGCGACATGCCGGAGACGAGCAGGATCACGCCGGTGATCGCGGCGATGACCGTGGTCAACTCGTAGAAGGTTGGTTCGGAGATGAACGGGATCAGGAACAGCAGGCCGGTGGCGTGGGCCAGTCGCTCGACCGATACGAGTGCCAGGATGGTGATGCCGGCCGCGATGTTGCGAAAACTCTCGGCGTGTTCACGGCGCATCTTGTCCCGCTCCATCCGGAGCAGAACCATCGTTCCGAGGAAAAACAGGCAGACGGTGAGGTGCACCGCGGGCGCCTCCATAGACCCTCCTTGGCTTTGCTAACTTCTTACCCTTTCAACAATTATCGGCAGACGCGCGAGATCGCTTAGGGGGCCGGAGGGGGGCGGGTCTTTTTGGGACAGAAATTGTCCCTTGCGCTCTACGAAGGCACCGTTACCGTGGAGCTATAGCCCATGCATACGACTGTCTATCAGTCACTTACGGCGCAAACATAAGCCCATGGATTAGCGCGAAAAGAGGCCGGGGTTGACCACGCGGTGGTAGTTCTTGAAGTGGAGTTTGGCCACTTTCGAGAGGATTTCGGGACCGTAGAGCCGAACCAGTTCGCGCCCGGCTTTGTCGACCTGCGGGGCGGCGCCCTTGGGGATATCGACACCGTACTGATCGGAGAGGGCTTTCATCTCCCGGATGAAAGCGGCCCGGGCGAGAATCGAGGCGGCGGCCACCTGGGGGACCTCTTCGCCGCGGAAGCGTTGTTCGAGCCGGATTTCCTGCTTGCGGGCGGCGAGGGCATCGGCCACGAGTTCGGTCTTGCCGAACTGGTCGACCAGGGCGAGGTCAGCCTCGTTCTTCTCGAGGACGCGGTCGATGGCGCGGGCGTGGGCGGCCGCGAGGAGGCGGTTGAGGTTGCGAATTTTCTCGTAGGAAGTGTTGTACGTTTCGGGTGGGATGATTTCGATCGCGTGCGGGAAGGTGTCGCGCAGGGCGATGTCGATCTCGAGAACGCGTTTGTCGGAGAGAGTCTTGCCGTCGCGGACGCCGAGTGCGGCCAGTTTGGGCAGATCGTGGTCGGGGGCGAGAAAGGCGGCTACGACGAGGGGACCGAAGAAGTCCCCCTTGCCGGATTCGTCGACCCCGATAATTCTGCGGTCGGGGGCCATTACTGGTTGGCGCGCTCGAGGTATTCGCCGGTGCGCGTGTCGACCTTGACCTTGTCGCCTTCCTTGATGAACGGCGGCACCTTGACTTCGATGCCGGTCGACAGCTTGGCGGGCTTGGTGACGTTACTGACGGTGTCGCCCCGGGCCGAGGGCTCGGTGTAGACGACTTCGAGGATCACCGAGGCGGGCATGTCGACCGAAAGCGCGATGCCGTCGAGGAAGAGCACCTTGTACTCGTCGTTTTCGATCAGGTACCACTTGGCATCGCCGAGGTTTTCGGCCGGGATATTGACCTGTTCGAACGTCTGCGTGTCCATAAAGGTGAACTCGCCGCCGTTTTCATACAGGTACTGCATGTTGCGGGTTTGCGTGTCGGGGGCCTTGAACGAATCGTTGGAACCGAAGACCTTTTCGATCACCGCACCGGTTTTCATGTGTTTGAGCTTGGTGCGAATATTCGCCTTGCCCCGTCCCATCTTGAAATGCTGGTATTCGACGACGTAGTACGGCTGGTCGTCGACGATGATACGCAGCCCTTTTCTGAAATCAGACGGTGAATACATGTAATCCTCCAAATTAACCGGCCCCAAATATAACAAAAAAACGACCAAAGGAAAGCGTTTTTGGCGGGTTTCGGGGGGGCATGGGGTTGTCGGGCAGCGCGGGCCGGATCAGGAGTGAACGACGTGATGCGACAGGATTCTGAGCGGAAGGTGCAGGGTGAAGGTTGTCCCCTCCCCTACTTTCGAATCAACCGACAGGCGGCCGCCGTGGAGATCGACAATCTTGCGGGCCAGCGGCAGGCCGAGACCGTTACCGGAGGGCCGCGAGGAGAAAAACGGGGTGAAGATCTTGTCGAGGTTGTCGGCCGGAATGCCGCAGCCACGATCGGACACGGTCAGGATCACCGATTCCTCGTCGGGGCGGACACTGAGGCAAACGTCGCCCTCAGCCCCCTCGTAGGCGTTCGCCGCGTTTTCGACAAGATTGGTGACGGCCTGTTTGAGCAGGAGCAGGTCGGCCTGAATCGTCACGTCGGGAGCATCATCGATGATGATGCGGACATCACCCAGATCGCGGCGTACCGCGAACGAAGAGGCGATATCGGCCAGGAACGTTCGGAGCACGATCGGCTCCGGGTCAAGGGCCAGCGGTCGGGCGAACTGAAGGAACCGCTTGATCAGGTCCTCGGCCTGACGGGCCTCGTCGGCCAGTTCTTCGACGGCGGGGTCTTCGACCCCCTGTTTCGCCAGCCGTCGTTTCAGCAGGGTGAGATAGCCGCCGATCGCGCCCATCGAATTGCGCAACTGGTGGGCCAGGCCGCCGGCCATCTCGCCCAGTGCGGAAAGGCGGTGGCCGGTCTCGAGTTCGCCGCGGAGGCGGATGATCTCGGTGAGGTCGTGCAGGAGCAGGGCACCGCCGATCGGGGTGTGGTCGGGATCGCGAATGAGTGAAGTCGACAGGCCGAGGGTCAGCTCGCGGCCGGTGGCGGCGCGGCAGGTGACCTCGGCATATTCACAGGCCTCGTTGTCGGCAAGGAGGGCACGGACCGCCTCGCCGAGACAGTTCTCGGGCGGGAGTAGTTCGCGGTAGTGACGACCGATACAGTCGTGGCGGTCGCGCTCGAGTAAGACCGCGGCGGCGTCGTTGATCGTCACGATGCGGCCATCGAGAGCGACCGTGATCAGCCCGGAGCGCATCGACTGCACCAGGTAGTCGTTGAATTGCTCGAGCGAATCGGCTTTGCGCTGGATCGTCCGGTTGAGCGCGAGGAGTTGCTGTTCTTTTTCCTGAAGCTCGTCGATCACCAGGCGGTATTCGCGCACGATAGCCTCGGCGTCGTCGGTTTCGTCTTCGACCGGCCGGCCGGCGATAATGGCCCGTTCCTTGATGAGGCGGAACGGCGAGAAGATCCTCCGCGACAGCAGGAGATAGACCGAGAGGATGGCGAGGATGGAGGCGATGCTGATGTACACGACGTTGCGCTGGCTGTCCTCGATGTAGGCGAGGTCGGGGACGTC
>CAYPYM010000154.1:0-3667 GCA_964414435.1 uncultured Ignavibacteriales bacterium
TCGGCCGAGAGTTTTTCGTGAAGCTGGCGGAAGGCGAGTTCGAGCGCGCCGATTCCGACCGGGACGAGTTTGCGGCAGTTGAGCTGGTACTGCCCGCCCTTTTCGTAGACATTTATGTCGCCGTACGCCAGCACCTTACGGCCATCGCCGGGCTCGAACTTGAGCTTCTCCCCGGCCGACCGCCAGATCGTGACCCGGATCACCGCGTTTTCGTCTTTCAGGCTGAAATACCGGTGTCCGGAGCGGTGATGCAGGTAATTCGAAATCTCGCCTTCGATCCAGATGCCCTTAAACGACGTCTCGAGCGCCGCTTTGATCATCCGGGTGATCGCTGTCACGGTATAGGCTGTGGGCTGGTCTTGCATTTGGGGAGTATAGGGACCGGCCGGGTCGCTTCGCAACCTTAAACCGGGGATTTGTGATGACTTAATCGGCCGCCGGAGTATTCAGCGCCGCCAGGATCGTTTCGGCAAGGGCGGCGTTGATGCCTTTGACTTGCATGAGGTCTTCGGCGCTCGCCTGTTTGATCTGGTCGACCGAGGCAAACGCCGCCAGCAGCGCTTTCTGCTTGGCCGGGCCGACTCCCTTGATATCGCCCAGTGCCGACTTGATCGTCCGTTTGGTGCGGACCTTGCGGTTGTAGGTCACGGCGAACCGGTGGGCCTCGTCGCGGACCTGCTTGAGCAGCATCAGGGCGGGCGAGCTGCGCGGGATAACGATCGGCTCGGACAGGCCCGGGAGGAAAACCTCCTCGAGCCGTTTGGCCAGGCCGATTGCCGGCTGGCTGTCGAGACCGAGGAGGCGCAGTTCTTTCAGGGCGGCCGACAGCTGCCCCTTGCCGCCGTCGACAACGAGCAGGTCGGGCAGCGGCTGTTCCTCCTCGACCCGGCGGCGGAAGTAGCGGCTGATCACTTCCTGCATCATGGCGAAATCGTCCTGCCCGGCGACCGTCTTGATCTTGAAATGGCGGTACTGGTTCTTGCGTGGTTTAGCATTGTCGAAAAAGACGGCCGACCCGACCGCGTCGGTTTCGCCGGTGTTGGAGATGTCGAAGCAGACAATGGTTCGCGGCGAGCGGGTGAGCTTGAGGGCGTCCTTGAGGCTGGTGACCATCTTGCTCGTCCGCTCGCTGACCTGCCGCTTCTGGATCAGGAGTTCGTCGAGCAGGAGCCGGGCGTTGCGGGCGGCCAGTTCGACCAGGCGCACCTTCTCTCCTATCTGTGGCGTAACGACGCGGACTTTCGAGCCGCGCTGGCGACGGAGGTACTCCTCGACCAGGTTCTGTTCCGGGAAGCCGTAGGGCAGAAAGAGTTCATCGGGCAGGTTCGGCTGGTGATTGTAGTACTGCATGATGAAAGTCTCCAGGACCGTTTCATCGTCGTTTTCCGGTTCGGCGGTGAGCTGGAAGTCCTGCCGTCCGATCAGAACGCCTTCGCGGATCTGCATGACGATTCCGACCGCATCGGTGTCCTCGCGGGCGATCGAGATGATGTCGCGGTCGATCAAATCGCCCACGTCGACCTTCTGCTTGATCATCACCGACTGGATCGCCTCGATCTGGTCGCGCGCCTCGACGGCTTCTTCGAAGTCGAGATCTTTCGATGCCTGTTGCATCTTTTCGTGGAGCCGCTCGATGAGCTGTTTCGATTTTCCGCGCAGCACCATGAGGACGGCCTCGACGCCGGTGTTGTACTGTTCCCGGCTGACCAGTCCTTCGCAGGGACCCTCGCAGCGTTTGATGTGATAATCGAGGCAGACGCGGAGCGACCTGCCCTCGGGCGGCGGGATGACATAGGCGCAGGAGCGGATCTTGAACAGGCGGGTGAGAAACGCCACTGTCTTGCGCATCCCCCTGGCGCTGGTGTACGGGCCGAAATAGGTGGCGCCGTCCTTTTCGATGCGGCGGACGATCAGGACCCGCGGGAAAGGTTCCTGCGTGGTGACTTTTATATACGGGAAGTGTTTATCGTCTTTGAGATTGACATTGTAGCGCGGCTTATGCTCGTGAACGAGATTGGCCTCGAGAATGAGCGCCTCGACCTCGCTGTCGGTGAGCATCAATTCGAGATCGACAACTTTGGCAACCATGCGGGCCGTACGATCGGCGTGGCCGGCCCCGGCCTGAAAGTAGGTGCGGACCCGGTTGCGCAGGTTCTTCGCCTTGCCGATATAGATGATCTTCTCGCGGGCGTCCTTGAACAGATAGACGCCGGGCGAGGTCGGCAGGTTGTTGAGCTTCGTCTCGAGTTCGGGTGTCAGTTTTTTCATCTGTCAGTTAAACAGCGCCGGTGCGTTCCGGTTCGCGATGTCTATTCGAGAATGCGGCGGGCGCCGGCGTAGCGCTCCGCCCAGTATTTTTCACGAAGGGAACTGATGATGACGCCGCTGGAGGATGAGGCGTGGGCGAATTCGTCGTTACCGACATAGATCCCGACATGCGAGATCGTGTTGCCGACCGTCCGGAAGAAGACGAGGTCGCCGTAGCGGAGGAGATTGCGGTGAATCGGCTTGCCGGTGTCGAACTGGTCGGATGACTTGCGGGGGAGTTCCATGTTGTTATAGTCGCGGAAGACCTGCCGGGTGAACAGCGAGCAATCGAGACCGGGGTCATACTGGGAGCTGCCGGCGTACGGCCGGCCGAGATAGGTCTCGATAATGATGCCGAGCTTGACATATTCGTTGGTGGGAAAATCAACTTCGCGGTCGCGGGCTTTGGCCGGCATTTCGGCCGATCCGGTGCGGTAGCGTGGATAGACGGTGCAGCCGGCCATATAAGACACGGCAGACAGCAGGATTGTCGCGACAATGATTCGCATCAAAACAGTCTCGGATAGACGAGCTTAAATCTCCTTTTGTAGTATAGACGGGTGAGAAATATCAGAACAACAATAAAAACAAGATAGATCGGGTAGAAAGCGCCGGCGAGAAGGGTGAGCAGCAGGATCGGGAGTTTGGCGGCGGCCCGCTCAAACAGCGGGAGCGGCGTGAGCAGTGCAAACAGAACCGAGAGAAGCGAAAACAGCGCGATATACGCCAGCGGATCGAATCCGGACTGATACGCGATAATCGCGGCGGCCGACAGCAGTGCCATCGCCAGCAGATTCACGAGTCGGGCCGGCCAGATGACGGCGAGCGTGCGTTTCCCCGCGGCGCGGTCTCCCGCCTGATCGGGGATCGTGGTCAGGAGGTAGATGGCGGCCACCGCGCAGAAGAAGTAGAACGGATTATCCCAGCCGAGCAGCCCGGCATTGTGCTCGTTCAGCCCCGGCATGATCGTGAGCGGAAGGAGCAGGCCGAACGACCAGGCGTTGGCCAGCAGTCCCCAGAAGGGACGGTCCTTGAGCCGTGCGGGCGGCGCGCTGTACAGATAGCCGAACAGGAAGAGCTGAGCGAACAGGGCGAGCGTCACGAGCGAAATCCACGCCGCCATGAGCAGGGCGATTGTCGAAACAACCACGAACGCGGCCATCAGCATGCGCTCGGTCAAGAGCCCGTCGCCGACAAAGCCGAGCTTGTCGTTGATCCGGTCGGACTCGACATCGTACACCTGGTTGAGCCAGTAGGCGCCGGCGGCAAGCAGGCTCAGACCGAGCAGCACCGCCAGATCGACGAGGCCGAAACGATCGTCGGAGAGCGTCTGATGGTAATGGAAACAGACCAGATACAC
>CAYPYM010000154.1:3677-7019 GCA_964414435.1 uncultured Ignavibacteriales bacterium
TGCAGCAGCGGCCGTCCGGCGAAAATCAGATCGAGATACTTCATCGAGATAAAAGAGTCAGATACGCAAACATGAACGGCGCGGCGAACAGCAGCGAATCGAAGCGATCGAGCACGCCGCCGTGGCCGGGGATGAGCGCCGAGGAGTCTTTGATTCCGAGCGAGCGTTTCCACATCGACTCGACCAGGTCGCCGAGCTGGCCGAAGATCGAGCAGCCGACGGCGATCGCCACGACGTGTCCGAACCCGAGCATGTGGAATTTCCAGAAATACATCAGGACGCCGACCGCCAGGGCGCCGATGATGCCGCCGATCAAGCCTTCAACCGTCTTGTTGGGCGAGACGGTCGGGGCGAGCTTGTGACGACCGATTGCCATGCCGACCCACATGGCGGCGGTGTCCCCCACCCAGAGCAGACCGAACAGGTACAGCAGCGAGTCCCCGCCGTGGAACCCGCCGACGCCGCTGCCGACCAGGAACACGATCGGGTAGGTCAGGCTGAGATAGGTCAGGCCCCAGAAGAGGCGGGAGTGGCGTTCGAACAATTTCGGCGGCGATTGTCTGCCGATCGCAAAGAGCATGGCCGAGACGAGGAAGAACGCCAGCAGCAGCACTACCGTTGCCACCGCGGCCGATCCGCCGGCGAGGGCCATTAGGCCGTTCACCAGGGCCACCGGCCTGCCGGTGATGATCGTGTATACGGCAGCGCCGACCAGCAGAGTCAGCCAGAACGCGGGCGACACCGGCCGGTATCCCTCGCCCGAGAGGAATTCTCCCAGGCCGATTGCGGCGAACAGCAGCAGCATACCGAACAGCCACCATCCGCCCTGGTAGACGATCCAGAGAATAACCGGTATCGCCACGACGGCGACCGCCATTCGGGCGATGAGGTTCTTGCTCATGCCTCCGGCCCCGAGCTGATTTTGCCGAAGCGGCGTTCGCGTTTCTGGTAGTCGATGACCGCCTCGAACAGTTGCTCGCGGCCGAAATCGGGCCAGAGGGTGTCGATCACCCGCAGTTCGGTGTAGCTCGTCTGCCAGAGCAGGAAGTTGGAGATGCGCATTTCGCCCGAGGTGCGGATAAGCAGGTCGGGGTCGGGAATGTTCGCGGTATAGAGAAAATTCGAGAACAGCTCTTCATCGATATCCGGGATCTCGAGCAGACCCGCCCGGGCGGCGTTGGTAATCGCCTTGACCGCGTCGAGAATCTCGGTCCGGCCACCGTAGTTGAGGGCCAGGATGAGAGTGAGGCCGCGGTTGTTGCGGGTCTTCTCGACAGCATCGGCGAGCACTTTCTGGCGGCTGGCCGAGAGGCCGTTGACCCGCCCGATCGTGACCAGCTTGACATCGTTCTTGATAAGCTCGTCGAGTTCCCGTCTGGTGGTGCGCGAGAGAAGCGACATCAGCGCCGCCACTTCGGTGCGCGGACGTTTCCAGTTCTCGGACGAGAACGTGTAGAGCGTCAGGTACTTGACGCCCAGTTCGCCGGCCGCCCGCACCACCGCGCGAACCGCCTTGACGCCGGCTTCATGACCGAACGTACGCGGTTTGTGGCGTTTGGCCGCCCAGCGGCCGTTGCCGTCCATGATAATCGCCACGTGGGCGGGAATCCGGTCCCGCTGCTGGAGGATTTGATCTTTGAGTTTGTCGGCCCTGGTTTGCATATGGCAGAGAAAGTACACGGACGCCCGGCGGTTGGCAAGCGGTTTTGGCGGGGGCGGTCTCGCCGGGTCACCGGCTGATCGAAATGGAGTCGGTAGTCGTCTCGGTACGGTAGTAATCGACCGAGAAGATGCCGGCGAGCGCGAAGGTGGTCACGATCGTATCCGGGACATTGTACCCCTCGTAATCCTCGAACACCAGCTCCCGGGAATACCGTTCGTATTTATCGCTGCTGGGATAGTAGAGATAGAGCCTCAGGAGGTAGTAGCGGGTGCGATCGATCACGGCCATCCCGAGCGGCAGGGTGGTATTGGCGGAGTCGCTTTCGAAGCCGATCGCGAGCGCCTCTCCCCCGGTATCGTTGGGATAGAAATTGAACTGGTAGTCGCCCTCGAAAACGTTGGGATAGGTAAGGTCGGGCGTCAGAAGATCCTTGTTGGTGCTGTAGGCGACAGTCTGTGAGTCGAGATTGCCGAAGCTGTAGTAGTTGATGAACGAGGCCGAGTCGGTCAGCTCTTCTCGGCCGCTCTTGTGAAGTTTGTAGCGATAGGAGTGGAGGGCGATATCGAAGGTCAGGCCGGCCGTCATCGGATTGCGGCTCTCGGTCTGGCCGGCGGCCCGTTCGCGGTAGAAATCGAGCACCGGGTCCTCGCCGTCGTCCTGGGCCATCACCGCCCAGTCACCGAGCCCAAAAAGCCCCAAAACAAAGACTATCAATATCTTATTTCTCACCGCCATACTCCGTAAATATACCATACTCAATTAGCCTGCACAAGCTGTCCGCTTCATCCGTATAACCTTCAGTAAACCGGATCGGTGCCCCTAATACGGCCGATTCCGGGGAGTGCGGCGGACGGCTCCGCCAAAACCTGTTATCCGAGAGGAGGAGTTGTGCTGGTCAAAGACCTTCTCAAAGACAAGAATCGCGATGTCGTCACGATTCACTCGACCGCCCTGGTCGACGAGGCAATGGTCCGGCTGCTCGACAACAAGATCAGCTGCCTGCCGGTGGTCAACGAGGCGGGCGAGCTGGTCGGAATTCTCAGCGACAAGGACATCTTCCGTGCCGCGTTTGAACACGACCGGGAATTCAAGCAGATCAGGGTGGGTGACCTGATGACGACCGATCTGATTGTCGGAGTGCTCGAGGACGAAATCGAGTATATCGCCGGGATCATGACCAACAACCGGATCCGGCACGTGCCGATCATGGACGAGGGCCACATGGTCAATCTGCTCTCGGTGGGCGACATCGTCAAAGCCCAGCTCCGCGACATGAAGACGCAGAACCGGTATCTCTGGATGTACATCGACGGCAGCTATCCCGGCTGATCGCCGAGTGCGGCAGGACGGCACAACCTGCCCGCGGCCGTGCATGTGTCTTTTTTCACAGGGTTCTTCGCGAGACCGCTTCTCTTGAACAGCATTTTCAAACGCAGGAGGTTGCCATTATGGCCAGGACCGACACTATTTATACGCGCACCGTCACCCCGGGCAAGAAAGGCGTGCGGATCGACCGGCGGAAGTATGAGATAATCCGCAACGCGATTCTGCAGGCGCTGGAGAGGACGGATACCATTGAATTCAAGGCGCTGCCGGCGGCGGTAAAGAAGAATCTGAAGCAGCCGTTCGATGGTTCGATTCCATGGTACACCACGACGGTCAAGCTCGATCTGGAGCGG
>CAYPYM010000155.1:0-6981 GCA_964414435.1 uncultured Ignavibacteriales bacterium
GAGGAAGACACTGTACTCCGAACCGTGCTCATCAACATAGACGTAGGTCCAGAGCCAGGAACCGTCTTCCTGATGTTGGGGCACCGAGTGGATTGCGGTCGCGAATACCGCCACCGGCTGGGCCATCGCCGCGTAGGTAACGACATTGAGGAAAAAGACGCGCACGGCGGCATTCAGATAGTTGAGCTTCAACGCGGCGGTCGAAGCGCTCTGCGGCTCGGCGAGCCTTCCCATACTCATCGACTGGGAGTCGACCTGCGCCGCCCGGAAGAACCCCAGGTCCATCGTCATCGTGCTGGCCGGCGGCAGACTCAGTTGCGCCTCCGGTTCAGGTCCCGTAACCTGATTGTCCGTCGAGCAGCCCAACAACAGGAGAGTCGCCAGGGTCGCCGCGATACCGATCAGTGCTCTGTAACTACGCATAACACTACCTCCTTATCTGGTCTCAATACCGAATAGCCCGCATCTCCTAGAATGAGCAGCCGAATGTAAATCCCACCGTGGTCTGTCGGGCGTATTCGTCCGTACTTGACTCGTAGCTGAACTGACCCAGAGAGAGCCTGGCCGTGTCATATCGGATCATGTTGTGGGTAAGGTCAACACCGAGCGAAAGGTGCGGGGTGATAAAGCACCTGACACCCGCACCGAACGCGACCCCGCCGCCATCCATGCGAGCGCTTGCCGAGCCCGACTCAAGCACGAGCGCGTAGCCGGCAATACCGCCCTTTATATAGGGACGAATCGACTTCTCCGGCAGGAACCGGTAGTATCCGAAGATCTGGACCGATGCCGTGCTGGCGTCAATAGCACTATCCGAGGTCCCATGGTTCGAGCCGCCGGCGACGAGTTCAACCATAAAGACCGGATTGAATCGATATCCGACCCCGAGCTGCAGCCCCCCGCCGCCCTCAGTGATAGCGAGGGCCGGGGAGTTCCAGTCGATATGGTATGACGATCCCGTCAGAGCCAAACCTAAAGAGAAGCCGCTCTCATCCTCGACAACCCCGGCCCGCGCGGCATTCGCCGCCAGAATGAGACAGAGTCCGGTCAACGCCAGGAGAGTCGCGCAACGCTTCCCCGCGGTCAGTTTTTTCGAATTCAACCTGTTCATCGTTCACGTCCTCTCAGTCTGACATTCACCTTGAGACTCTTGTCTTTCAGTCACTCACTTCCCGACACATCAAGAAGCGTGCCGGACGCTCGACTCTCTCTGTTCTTCCGGTAACCATCAGTGTTATATGGAGATAGTATGTGCTTTCACGAACAATTGGCAGCCGGCCGGGGGCACGCCCGGCATGGCCGAGTGTGGTAGGTTTTCACGGCATGTGCCGTTTATTCACGGTTTCTTGGTGATTCGGTAATGCTTCATCTTCTTGTGAAGGTTGGTCCTCTCGAGACCAAGTTCTTCCGCCGCCTTCGTCACGTTCCAGTCATTCTGCTCAAGTGCCTTCAGTATCCATGTCCGTTCGAGCTTCGTCCTGGCCGCCTGCAATGTGAGATTGCGGTAGTCATCGCCCTCGGCAGCCGGCTGTGCAACGGCTGGCTGGCCGCCCCGTATTTCCGCACCAAGGTCCTCGGCCCGGATCACGTTTCCCGCCGACATGATCACGAGGCGCTCCACCTGGTTGCGAAGTTCTCGAACGTTGCCCGGCCATGAGTACTTTTCGAGCATTTCCATTACGTCCGGACCAAGCGTCTTGCGCGGCAGATCGTTCTCGGCACAGTAGGCCTCGAGAAAGGCGCTCACGAGCAGCGGGATGTCTTCCGGGTGCGATCGCAGCGGCGGCGACACGAGCGGCACCACGTTGAGGCGGAAGAAGAGATCCTCGCGGAACCTCCCCGACGATACCTCCTGATCGAGGTCTTTGTTCGTAGCGGCGATCACCCGCACATCGACCTTGATCGTCCCCTCGGCGCCGACCTTCTCCACCTCGCCTTCCTGCAGCGCCCGGAGAACTTTTGTCTGCACCCGGAGACTCATGTCGCCGACCTCATCGAGAAAGAGCGTTCCGCCGTTCGCCTGCTCGAACTTGCCCTCGCGCGTCGCAACCGACCCGGTATAAGCGCCCTTCACACTCCCGAAGAGTTCGGCCTCGATGAGTTCCTCCGGAATAGCCGCACAGTTAGTTTTCACAAAAGGCCCGCGCGCCCGTTTGCTCCGTTCATGGATCTCACGGGCGATTAGTTCCTTGCCGGTTCCCGATTCGCCCCGTATGAGCACCCTGGCACCGGTGGGCGCTACCTTCGCCACCTGTTCGAGCACCATGCGGATGCTTTCGCTCTTGCCCAGAAGTTCCTGCCGTCGCGGGTGACGGCTGCGAAGCACCCGGTTCTCCTCGGCGAGAGAGCAGCGCTCGAGCGCGTTCCGCGAGGTGATGAGAATCTTCTCCTTGCCGAAGTCCTTCTCGAGGAAATCAAACGCCCCGAGCTTGATTGCCTCGACCGCTTTCTCGACGGAACCGTGCCCGGTGAGGATGACGACAACCTGATCGGGTTTGCGGAGCCGAATTTCCTTGAGAACGTCGATGCCGTCCCTCTGATCCAGGGCGAGATCCAGGTAGACGACATCGAAGTGTTCCCTCTGCAACCGCGCCAGTCCCGCCTCTCCGTCCTCGGCGGAAGCGGTTTCCCAGCCGGCGTTGCGGTGAATTGTCTCCATCATCCGGCGGATATTGGGCTCGTCGTCGATAATAAGCACACGGCCGATCATGATCGTCCTACCCTTCTTCGTTAATAGATGTTTCGCCGCCGGCAGCACCGGGGCCGCTCAGGGGAAGCGTCACGGTGAAAACGGCCCCGCCGCCCGCCGGGCTCTCGACGTCTATGGTTCCCCGATGCATGAGGACAATGCTCTTTACGAGCGCGAGGCCGAGTCCCGTGCCGGTTCTTCGGGTCGTGAAATAGGGATCGAAGATGCGGGGGATTGCCTCAGCCGGAATCCCCGGTCCATTGTCCGAAAACACGATGACGGCATCGTCGGAGCGGCGTTTCAGTTCAATCGTAACCTTCGTTTCCACGCCGTGGGGAGACACACTCCGCGAATTCTCGAAGAGGTTCACGAACACGCGTCTCATCTGGTCGGAGTCAAACGGAAACTCGGGCAGGGTCGGATCGGCGATGATCCCGGTCTCGGTCTGCGGATAGAGCTTCGCCAGATCCGACACGAGACGCTGAAGGGATCCGGTCGCAGGCGACAGCCCCGGCATCTTCGCGAATGTCGAAAATTCCCGCACGAGCCGCTGGAGATGCCCCAGTTCGTCTTCAACAATTCGCGTCGATTCAAGGAGAAATTCACGGTAGGCGTCGTCCCCGCCGGGGTACTGATCGCGCATCTCCTGCACCGCCAGACGGATCGGGAGGAGCGGGTTCTTGATTTCGTGGGCCAGATGACGCGCCATCTCCCGCCAGCCGACAATCTTCTCCATGTCGAGAAGACGCCGTCGCTGCGACTCCAGACGGCTCACCATGAGGTTGAACGAGTCAATGAGCCGGCCGATCTCTCCTCCCGTCTCGCGCCTCAACTGGACCTCCCAGTCGCCGCCGGCAACCGCCACCGCCGCCCCGGCGAGATGTCTCACCGGCGAAGCCATCCGCTCCGCCATGAAGAGCGCCACCAGCAACGCCACGAGAAGAATAACGCCGTACACGATGATGAACGGATAGAAGAAACTCTGGCTGAGAGCCCCCTGGGCCAATCGAAGCTGGGCGAATATCTGCCGCCCGTCGAGCAGCCTTCGGGCACTGGCCAGAAACTCCGGGTCTATCCGCCCATAGAAGAGGAGACCGCCATGACCCGCGCCGGAAGGGTTCCACAGCGCGAACTGCACCGCCTTGTCCGCCGTCTCAAAAAAGGAGAGATCCTTTCCGCCGGACAGATGCGACGGCCGCGCTTTCACCGCTCTTGACGCAATCAAACTATCGAACCGTGGCAGCGGAGCGAACGGGTCGAGCGCGCCGGGAAGGGAGCCGGCCACGGGACCGGTCGACCCGGTGGTAACGGACGACGCTGCAAAGTAGCCGTCCACCGAGTGCGCTTCGGTGCGCCCGCCGAGGGCGGCTTCGACCTGACCGGTTTCTACCGCAGTCGACGGCAGCGATGTCGTGATTTCCTGCACCGCCTGTTCGAAATCAGCTTCGGCCCGGACCATAAGTTTTCGCGAAACGGACATCCCGCCCTCGAGCGCATCGGACACGGTCGTGCTCAGCCCGACATTGAAGCTCTTCTCCAGAAGATTCCTGACAAGAAAGGTGATCGGTATCGCCGGCAGAAGCGAGACGACGACACACATGGTGAGCAATCGGAATCTGATTGACATTACCGCTCCTCCTTGTCCGGTGCGTCAAGCGAGTCGGGCCGTATGAGGTCCGATTTGTACCAACTACTCCGATTCACGACATCACGTTCTCGAGAAAAGAAGTGCGAGATCAGTTCATTCAGGTTCAGGACCTGCCCGTGCCACGAGTCGTCGTCGCTCGTTCGCACATTCTCACTCACCCACCCGGTGATTTTGTCTCGGTCTACCCCCCGAAGCGGATTGATCATAATGCTTAGGTGCAGGCGGTAGGACCGGTCGGAATCGAGTGAATCCAGGGGAACCAGTATTACCCGGTGCAGCTCCTCGATCGACTGCTGCATTTCAGCGAAGGTCGGAAACGTCAGGGTCGTGTCCGGCGCCTCGATCGAATATATGTCTTCCCAGACGTCGTATCGGAGCGTGAACGATACGATACTCTCCGCCACCGTCCCGCCGTCGAGCGTCGAGAAGTAGTAGAACAGATCCACCACCGCCGGAAGTCCGCTCTGCACCGTGCCGGTGATGCGATCCGAGAAAAGCCCCGAACTCGTGATATCCCCGGTGACATACCCCTGATCGACCGTGAGACGGACACCCTCGATAGCGGGACGCGGTTCATCCGCATGAACCGTCTGGGGCCGTCCTCCCGCAAGGAAGGCGGTCGCAAGCAACGTCGCTGTCACTGTGGCTTTTGTCATTGCCCTTCGGATAACGATCGATTAGAACGAGAAACCCAGACAGCCGTTAACATAGAAGGTGTCCCCCGTTCGCCCGTCGGTAAACGGGACCCCGACATCAAGGCCGAGCATTCCGATCCAGGGGAGCCGCAGACGCAGACCATAGCCGGCCGCCGCCTGTATATCGGTCGCCTCGAGGCGGTCACCCCGATTCCAGCCGAACCCCGCATCGACAAAGACCAGCCCCGACAGACGCGGCGGAACGTCCGCCGGTGAGGCGATCAGCGGGAAGCGGAACTCGCCGCTCCCGATTGCGAAGCCGTCGCTCCCGGATGGCGGCGAGAGGCTCAGCCCGCGGAATCCGCGAATCGAGTACGCGCCCCCCACCAAGAACCGGTCGTAATAAGGCGTCCCGCTTGAAACAAGGCCCGAAGCGAGCCTGCCCGACAGGACGCGCCAGTTTCCGAGGCCGATATACTTGCGAAAATCACCCTCGACCCGGGAGAAGGTTTTGTCCCCGCCAAGCCAGGTTCCATTGGACTGCACCTGCAGGAACATGAATGATCCCGACCGCGGATACTCCCGCAGGTCGCGCGTATCGCGCACGCCCCGCAGGAACAGTCCGGTGATAGTAGTCCTCCTGACATCGGCCTGAACGGACGGCGGAAAATCGGTGAATGCGAATTCCGCACCACCGTCATCATCGACAAACGAGCTTTCCGGTCGTACCCGCTCGGCCCGGAAACCGAGTGACAGTCCGGTACTGTCGCGCAGCCGATACAAAAGGTACAACTCCGCCCCGGCACGCCCGATCTTCTGACGGAACTCCCGGGTATACCGGCTGGTGTCGGCCGCACCCCAGGTCGCGGGAGCGGCGTCACCACCGAAAAAGAGCTGTTCCTGCGAATAAAGATGGAAACTACCCCCCCAGCCGAATCCGCCCGGCCCGCCCTGTCGCTCAAACTTCCCGTCCAGACCCGCAAGGTGGAATCCGAGGCGCAATCCAAGCCGCAGTTCGGTGCCGTGGGCGGCGGCGGGATCGACTCGAATGCCGAGGAGAGTCAGGAACCACCCGTAGGTATCGTGGTAGCCGTAGCCGGTCTCGAAAACAACCGGTTTCCGTTCGGCGACAGCGATGTCGAGGATGACAAGGCCCCGTCTCGACCCCGGCCGGGTTGAAAAATCGGCCGCACTCAAGAGCGGTTGCTCACTCAGGAGACGAAGTCGCGCCGCCTCGAAGATCGCCGCGTTCACCGTATCGCGGGCCGTCAACTGCAAGCTCCCGATAATCGCTGAGTCGGAGAGATGGGAGTTACCGGTCACGACGATCTGCTCGAGTTCGAGCACTCGGCGGGTGGGTTCCCTGGCGGCCGCGTTGGAGAAAGCTGCAGCGGATGAACCGGGCTCGTCAGCGGCTCTCGCGATGTGTGGTCGCATCAGGGCAAGACCGCCTGCGAACCACAACACTGTCAGTATTTCAACTGCTCTCTTGTTCAATCTAATTACCTCCGCCCGCGGTCAGAGCAATTGCCATGCCATGCGTGCGGGATGGGTAGATCTCTTGAACATCCTGTCCTTAAGTCTATTAGGTAATCAATGAAAGGAACGTGGGGCGGCCGGGACAAGATAATGTGTGAAGAAAATATACACCCTGGGGGAGCGGGACGTTGCACGCGCGAGAGCCCTTCCCCCGGCCTCCTCGCACGCGACCGGACCGTCCGGTCGCAATCCCCGTGGGTCAACCCTGACCTCCCTTCGCCGCCTGACTCTCCGACGCTGCGTTGGCGCGGGACCACATTGCAGCGCAGTGACTTCGCTTCGGAAGTCTGTTCCAAAGTCAAGCGGTTATTGTAACCGAGCAAGGATGATTATGCGGCCCCTCTTCGACGAGACCTTGACCGCCGCCCGAATCGGAGTATTTTACTGTCAACGACCAGTATGCGCCTCGTATGAGGCGAGAGCCAGGGGACGCCCACATGAATAGAAGTAAGATGCGATACCTTTTCCCG
>CAYPYM010000156.1:0-5432 GCA_964414435.1 uncultured Ignavibacteriales bacterium
CTCGAAGACCAACGCCGAACACGAACGGGCGATTCAGCGCATTCGCTCGCAGCGGGACTAGGCGGCCCGGTCAGCTCCCGGTGCGGCCGCTGCGGATAATCCCGGCGAGATCGGCCGCCACTTTTTCCATCGCACCTTCATCGAACATGGCAAACGCGGTCGGTTCCTCGGAACTGTAGCCGAGCAGGCCGACGACCTCGCCGTTCGACTTGAGCGGCTGGACGACGAACGAGCGCGAGGTGTCGTCGAGCAGGAGCTTGCGTTCGAAAAAGTTGCCGCTGAACGAGCCGCAGTATTCCTCGGTGTAGACGCTGCCGTGTTCGGCGACTTTTTCGAAGAGCGAGGAATCGACCGGCAGGTTGACGGCGAGGCCGTCGCGGGTGGCGCCGTTGTTCCAGGTCGAGATAGCGGCGAGACGGTGGGTGCTGTCGTGCCGGACGACGAGCACGCCCTTGCTGATGTTGTACCGCTTGCGCAGCTCGCGGGTGACGTGGAAGAAAATCTCGGAGAGCACGACGCCGTCCTCGGCGAGGCGGGCGGTGTCGATCTGCACGGTCGGGGGAGTTTCGCCGATACCGTTGAGATAGTCCCGCTTGCGGTTGTTGTTCCGGTCCGGATTGTTCATCGGTGAACGCCGGCCGTCAGGAGACGGCCGACTCCGCTTTGAGGTTGTACCGCTTCACCTTCCGCCAGAGGGTCGTGCGGCCGATGCCGAGTTCCTGCGCGGTCCTGGTGTAGTTCCAGTTGTTTTCGATCAGGGCGCGTTCGATCAGGTCGCGCTGGGTCTCGGCGAGACGGCGATGACCGGATGTACCGGAGTCATCCTCGGCCGGTTGCGGCGCCCGCTCCCTGGAGAGACCGCCCGAGACGAACACGATGGAGTCGGAGTCAAGCGTATCCTCGCGGGACAGGGCGGCGGCGCGGCGCAGCGTGTTCTCGAGCTCACGAATATTGCCGGGCCAGGAGTAGCGAATCAGCCGGTCGGCGGCGCTGCG
The DNA here is from genome assembly GCA_964414435.1 of uncultured Ignavibacteriales bacterium. Lineage (GTDB taxonomy): Bacteria > Zixibacteria > MSB-5A5 > GN15 > FEB-12 > JAGNLV01. The sequence goes on from CAYPYM010000156.1 coordinate 996, forward strand.
GGTAACCTGCAGGGTCGGGCGGCCCGATTCGGCCGCGATCTGCCGCAGGAAGTAGTCGGCGAGAATCTCGATATCCTCGGCCCGTTCGCGCAGGGTCGGCAGCGAAATTGTAAGCACGTTCAGACGGATGAGCAGATCGGGTCGGACCCGGTCGCTCTCCGCCAGTTGCGGTGCATCCATCGTGGTCGAAGCCAGCAGACGGAGCGAGACTTTGCGGTCGCTCGCTTCGAGGGTGAAGTCTTTCAGGAATTCGACGAGGCGTTCCTGGATGCCGGACGGCATCGACTCGACATTTTTGAGGAAGAGGGTGCCGTTGTCGGCCTGTTCGAGCAGGCCGGGCGTGCTGCCGCCGAACAGCTCGGCTTCGAGGACCGGTTCGGGCGTCGCGCAGTCGGCCGTGATCATCGGATGTTCACGCCGGTTCGAGTGATGGTGAATAATGTGCGCGCAGAGGTCCTTGCCGGTGCCGGGAGCGCCGCTGATGAGGACGGCGATATCGGTCGGCGCGAGGCGGGCCATCGTTTCCTTGAGATCGGAGACGGCACGCGAAATGCCGACCATGTTGTCGAACGCGTAGCTCATCGCGACCTGCTCGCGAGCCGAGGTCACGTGCAGGCGGAGGGAGCGGTGTTCGAGGGCGCGGCGGGCGCGAACGATCATCTCCTCGGTGGCGGGCAGGGTCGGCAGGCAGTCGAACGCCCCGGCGGCGAGGACGGAAGCGACGGTCGGCGAGTCGGCCTCGGGGAGCACCGTGATAATTTCGACACTCGGGTCGAGGCGACGGATGCGCCGGACCAGTTCGGCCGGTTCCGGCAGGGCCGGGGTATGACGAATCACGAACAGGTGAATATCCCGGGCGCGGAGCGCCTCAAGCGCTGATTCCAGCGTATTGGTTTCGATCATCTGATACGGATCGCGGACAAACGCAAGCGACAGCGAGCGCCGTTCGGTCTGCTCCGGATCCAGCAGGAGGATTCGAGCGGTGTGGTCGGTGGGCGTGATCATGCGAGAGTCCCCTTCCGAGGGCCGAGGGTTAAGCGGGTAACGATGGTGTTGGACTCGAGGACGAGGTTTTTGGCCACCGTGACATCGAGGCGGGCGGCCAGCGTTTCGGTATCCTGATACCAGACTCGTTCGAGGTCGGCCAGGTTCATCGTGTCGGGCAGCACGGTGGTGAAAATCAGATGGGTGGCGCCGGTTTCCGAATCGGAGCCGACTCGCACCACGGTATCGCCGGCGGTGCCGCGCGCGAAGCGGTGCGTGTCGAGCACCGATTCAAACAGCAGCAGCCAGGCGTCGGACGGGGCGCGGCGGACCAGGTCGATGTGGCCGAGGTCGTTTTTCAGCGCGATACCGCGACCGCCGAGTTTCGAGATGCGGTCGATCGCCTGATCGAGCTGGTAGAGGACGTTGATTTCGATCGTCTCGCGGCGGTCGAAAGTCGCCAGCAGCTGATGCCGGGCGAGGCGCCGGTCAAGCCGCTCGCCGGCCTTCACAATATCGGACGCGAGTTCGCTGACCTCGGTGGCCGGCAGTTTCCGGGTGTAATCTTCGATATAGCCCGCGGTTGACGTCATCGCGGCGAGATCTTCGCGGATCCGGTCGATGAGATCATCGCTGACCTTGATATGCCCGCCGATCGGACGGCCGTTCAGCGGAAAAAAGGTGATGGCGGCGAGTTCGAGGTGGTCGGCGGAGAGATTTTCCATTTTGAGACGGTGGTTCTTGACCAGGCGGCCGATTGCCGGCGCAATCTCACCGTATTCACGCGAGACGATGCGGGCCGGCTCGAGCTCGACCTGTTCGCAGAGCCACGGGTCGGCGTGGATGACGCGGCCGGAGGCGCGGTTGACGATCAGGCGGGCGGCCTTGTGCGGCAGTACCGGGAGCGAACCGGCCACGAGCGTTACGCTGGCGAGGGCGGTCCGGAAGGAACCGAGCACGAGGCTGAATCGGTCGGACAGCAGGTCGCGGTTGATCGGGTCGTCGGGGCCGAACATGCCGAGCACGATCGGGTTGCCGCTGTCGGGGCCGATCACGCCGGTGTAGACGCGGCACGAGCGGCCGCCGGCGTCTTCGAAGCGGTGCGAGAAAAACGAATCGCCGGCCTGCCCGAGGGCGGCGTCGACGATTTCGGCGGGGAAGAGTTCGATTTCGGCCGGGTGGAGATATTCGCCGCCGCGCACGAGGAAGGTGATCGCGTTGTCGGGGGCGAGGTTGTCGAGATAGTCTTTTTCGCGATTGGTGAGCCATCGACGCAGCTCGAGGCCGAGCAGGAGCGCGGCCGCCCGGGTGGCGATCGCTTCGCTCGTTTCGGCCGGCAGGCGACGGTTCGTTTCGAAACGGTTCGCATGCGGGGCGATGGCGGCTTCGCCGCCGGAGTGATGTCGGTTCATGATCTTTACTCGTCATGTTTCAGTTTGAATCATCTGTTTATGGTATCGGTCCCGCATCGGAGGACTTTAGCGTGCGAACCTGTCGCATTGTGAAACCGGGTGAAACGGTCCGGCGCTGTCGGGCGATGTCAAACGCGAGTCGCCAAAATCAAAATGCTTGACAGCCTTCGCCGAGGTCGGTATCATCACCCATGCCGCTATCACATGTGCATGTCCGCGACCTCGCCCGGTTGGCCCGGTTGGAACTGACTCCCGAACAAATCGAGACTCTGACTGTCGAATTAGCCTCTGTTATGGCGTATGTGGACCAGCTTAAAGCTGTTGGTACGCATGAGGTTGACTTGTCGGCGAGAACGGCCGGAAACGGTGTGTCGGGACGCCCGGACCGGGTTGCGGAGTCGCTTCCAGAAGAGGCGGCGCTGGGCAATGCGCCGCGGAGCGACGGTGAATTCTTTATTGTGCCGAGGGTAATCGGGTGATGGCCGACATTGTCGCGGTCATACCGGCCCGCCTGAACTCGACGCGGTTTCCCCGGAAGGTGATTTATCCCTACCGACGGAAGCCGCTTCTCTTTTATGTCTGGCGCGATGTGAGCCGCTCGAAGCTGGTCGAGCGGGTGGTGATCGCCACCGACAGTGCCGAGGTCGAGGAGGTCGCGCGTGACTTTGGCGCCGAAGTGGTCCGGACCGGATCCCGCCATGTCACCGGGTCGGACCGGGCAGCCGAGGTTGTGCGGAAGATTGGCGGGAAGGTTATCGTGAATGTCCAGGCGGACAATTTCGGGCTGAAGCCGTCGATGCTCGACCGGGTGATCGCGGCGATGAAGGCCGACCGGAAGATCGGTTGCGCCACGCTGGCGTACCGTCTCACCGACGATCGCGAACTGTTCAACCCGCACGTTGTTAAGGTAGTGACGGCGCCGAAAACGCGCCGCGCGCTCTGGTTCTCCCGGTTCCCGATTCCCTACCTTCGGGACGCCGCCGAGCACAACCGGGTCGGCCAGCACCGGTTCTTTGGTCATATCGGCATCTACTTTTATAGAAAGACAGCGCTTTTGCAATTCGCCGACTGGAAGCGGGGTGAGGCCGAGCGGGCCGAATCGCTCGAACAGCTTCGGATTCTTGAAAACGGCGGGGCGATCAGCGTGTTTGAAACCAGGATCCGTACGGTTTCGGTGGACACGCCCGAGGATTTGACTAAGTTGGATAGTGTATATAGATAGAGGATGTTATGGCGGAGAAAACGAAATACATATTCGTGACCGGCGGCGTGGTTTCGGCTCTGGGGAAAGGGATCGCGTCGGCCTCGATCGGCCTGCTGCTCCAGCAGCGCGGGTTGAAAGTGGCCAACATGAAGCTCGATCCGTATCTCAATGTCGACCCCGGCACGATGAACCCGTTTCAGCACGGTGAGGTGTTCGTGCTCGACGACGGTTCCGAGACCGATCTCGATCTCGGGCACTACGAGCGGTTTCTTGACCGTTCGCTGACCAAGGACCACAATGTCACCACCGGACAGATTTACCATACGATCATCACCCGGGAACGTCGGGGCGACTATCTCGGCGCCACGGTCCAGGTGATTCCGCACGTGACCGAGGAGATCAAGAACCGGCTGCGGCGGCTGGAACGGCTGCCGGAGAAGCCGGATGTCGTGATCGCGGAGATCGGCGGGACGGTCGGTGATATCGAGTCGCTGCCGTTCATGGAGGCGATCCGCCAGATGGGGCTCGAGCAGGGGTACGAGAATGTCATGTACGTGCACGTGACGCTGGTGCCGTATATCCCCACCGCCGGCGAATTCAAGACCAAGCCGACCCAGCATTCGGTGCGTGAACTTCGGGCGATCGGAATTCAGCCGAATATGTTGCTGTGCCGCTCGGCGCGGCCGATCGACGAGGGCCTTCGCTCCAAGATCAGCCTGTTCTGTTCGGTACCGACCAAAAGCGTGATCGCGGCCGAAGATGTCTCGACGATTTACGAGGTCCCGCTCAGTTTCCACGAGCAGGGCGCGGACGATATCATCTGCCAGCACTTCGGGC
>CAYPYM010000156.1:5442-6942 GCA_964414435.1 uncultured Ignavibacteriales bacterium
CGGGCTGGATACGCCGAAGCCGGAACTGGCCGACTGGGAGCGGATGGTGGAGAAGATCAATTATCCGAAGCACCATCTGAAAATCGCGATCTGCGGCAAGTATGTCATGCTCAAGGACGCCTACAAGTCGATTATCGAGGCGTTTGTACACGCCGGGGTGCACAACGATGCCGAGGTCAAGCTGATCTGGGTCAGCTCGGAGGAGATCAAGCACAACGGCGCCGGGAAGTTTCTTCACGATGTCGACGGCCTGCTGATTCCGGGCGGGTTCGGCGAGCGCGGGGTCGAGGGCAAGATCGAGGCGATCAAGTATGTGCGGGAACACAATATCCCGTTCCTCGGGATCTGTCTCGGGATGCAGTGCGCGGTGATCGAGTTTGCCCGGAATGTCTGCGGACTCGAGGACGCGCACAGCTATGAATTCTACCGCGACCTGAAGCACCCGGTGATCCACCTCATGGCCGACCAGGAAGGGGTAAGCGAACTGGGCGGCACGATGCGGCTCGGGGCGTATCCGTGTGTGATCGAGGAGGGGACGCTGGCGCACAAAGCGTACGGCGAAACCGAAATCTCGGAGCGGCACCGCCACCGGTACGAGGTAAACAACGCCTACCGCGATATGCTCTCGCAGAAGGGCCTGCGGCTGTGCGGGCTGTCGCCCGATCAGCGGCTGGTGGAGATCATCGAGGTGGCCGATCACCCGTGGTTCGTGGCGGCGCAGTTCCATCCGGAGCTGAAGTCGCGGCCGACCCGGCCGCACCCGCTGTTCCGCGATTTCGTCGAGGCGGCCGTAGTCTACAACAAGGACCGCCAGGGACGCCCGGCGACGGACGAAAACGAAGAGCACGATCTTTCCGAAGCAGCACGGTAAAACACGCGGCGGCCGGCATTAAACAATGCCGGCCGCCGGTTCGTTTCTTGATTGACGCTCAGGGGCAATTGGAGGAGTCGGCGTGAAACGTGGCTTTCTCCTGGCGGGCCTGGTCGCGCTCTCGTGGCTGGCCTGCAGGAAGGAACCGACCGATACCGGCGGTCCGGAGATATATGCCGGACGGCTGGTCGTGCACAAGCAGCTCGAAGCCATCCAGTACCCCTATATCGATTCCGATCAGGTCACCTTTACGGTCGATGCCGGCACCTATGAACTGAAGCACGCGGTGCGCAACAGCGGGCTGTGCGACTCCTACGGTGTGGTGCGGCATTTCGGCACCAACGAGCTCACGCTGATCCCGAGCGGGGCGGATTTCGACGGTAACTGCGATCAGTTGCGGATTCCATCGGGGACGTTCGAAGTTGTGTTCAAGCGCGACAGCCTGATAATCGGTCCGGATACGCAGGAAGTTATCACCAACGTCAACGGGGTCACCGCCCACGACACGATGGTCTTTCTTTTTCAACTGACCCAGAGGTAGACGTCTCATGAGCCGCATAACCGGTCTGCTTCGACTGTCGGGGCTGCTTGTCCTGGCGGCGCTCGTCTTCTGGTCGTGCTCGAAGGAC
>CAYPYM010000157.1:0-6937 GCA_964414435.1 uncultured Ignavibacteriales bacterium
AGACGAGTCGGTCTACTCGAACTTCCCGTACGCGCCAGAGAAAAACACACGAAGTGTGCGCCGGAGAGAAACACCCGATGGGTGTTAGCTTTCCACTTCCTCCGGCACCGGCTCGTCTTCCTCGCTGACAGCGACCTGCGGATGAATCCCGGTCTCGACCTTCACCTTCTCCATGATCTCGTCGAACAGCTCGGGATTCTCGGAGACAAACGTCTTGGCGTTTTCACGGCCCTGGCCGAGCCGGTCGGAACCGTAGGAGAACCACGCGCCCGACTTATCGACAATCCCCTTGAGCACGGCGAGATCGATCAACTCGCCCTCGCGGGAGACCCCTTTGCCGTAGATGATGTCGAACTCGGCTTCGCGGAACGGCGGCGCAACTTTGTTTTTCACCACCCGCACCCGGGTGCGCGAGCCGATCACCTCCTGGTTGTCCTTGATCGTCGCGATCTTGCGGATATCGAGCCGCACCGACGCATAAAACTTGAGGGCGTTGCCGCCGGTGGTCGTTTCCGGGTTGCCGAACATGACCCCGATCTTCATGCGGATCTGGTTGATGAAGATGACGGAGGTCTTGGACTTGGCGATGATCGCGGTCAGTTTGCGAAGCGCCTGCGACATGAGCCGCGCCTGCAGCCCCATGTGCGAATCGCCCATCTCGCCCTCGATCTCGGAACGGGGCGTCAGCGCCGCAACCGAATCGACCACGATGACATCGACCGCGCTCGACCGGACGAGCGTCTCGGTGATATCGAGCGCCTGTTCGCCGGTGTCGGGCTGCGAGACGAGCAGGTTGTCGGTATCGACTCCGAGTGCCGCCGCATAGGTGGCGTCGAGCGCATGCTCGGCGTCGACAAACGCCGCCACGCCGCCGAGCTTCTGGGCCTCGGCAATCATGTGGAGCGCCATGGTCGTTTTGCCCGATGATTCCGGGCCGTAGATTTCAATCACCCGGCCGCGGGGGATACCGCCGACCCCGAGCGCCACATCCAGACCGATCGAGCCGGTCGGGATCACCTGGACCTTCTGCACGACATCGTCGCCCAGACGCATGATCGCCCCTTTGCCGAACGAGCGTTCGATCTGGGTCAGGGCGGCCTCAAGCGCCTTTTTCCGGTCCGGGGCGGTGCCGGTTACAGGAGGAGTCATCTTGCTCTTGCCTTTCATTATCGTTAGTTCCTTCCGGGTTGCGTGTTTTCGATTAACATAGCCAGCGGTACAGGTCGAATATATCACATTTTGTACGCTCCTAAAATAGTTTTGTCCGGTGTCATTTTGTGGCAGCACAAGTGACCTTTTTCACAGGCAAGCTCATATTTGCCTCACCGTTAGCTCCTGAAAACAATGCGCCACTCTGCACGAAGACAGCGGAGATTATGCAACTTGTTGCATCGCCGCGCTGATCGATTCGGACAACGTCCTCGCGCACTGATCGAAGCCAACATGGAATCTATTGTCCCACAAATTCTTACGACGACACTACAGCGGAGCGGAAAGGCCCGATTAATGGCACGGAGGTTGCTTAATCTATCGCCAGACAACCACGAAACCTCCCCGAATATAGAGAGGATTGATCTATGAAACGTTTCCTCCTGGCGACCCTGGCCGTGATGCTCATCGTACCCTCCGCTTTTGCGGTACCGGCGCTCCAGATCTACTCGCCGGCCGGTACGTATGACACCTCGACCGACACCTGGGTGATCAACTCCCACGACTTCGAACTCTGGGTCATCGCCGCAAACACCGACACCAACCCGCTCTACGGCGTGCGCCTGGTGGCCGCTCTGGCCCAGGGCCAGGCTGCCGACGGTACGCTTGATATCGGCGGAACGTCGTTCACCAGTGGCGACTTCACGTACGGCACCCCGCCCCCGACCGATTCGGGTTCACTGCCGCCGCACGGGATCTACCCGACCAACTACGCCGAACTGCTCATCGGCACGATCAACACCGCTCCCGATGCCGTTCAGGACATGCAGCCCGGTGAGACCGGTACCGCGATGGGTAAGATCTTCAAGTTCCAGGTGCATACCTCGTACGATTACGTGCACTTCGACGCGTACGGCTACTATGATCCGCTCCACTTCAAGTTCGCGCCGTTCTCGCACGACGCCGAAACCGGCCCGCCCGTTCCCGAACCGGCCAGCCTCCTGCTGCTCGGACTCGGCCTCGCCGGCGCCGGAGTGGTACGCAGGTTCCGCAAGTAGATCATCCCCTTGATGCTCGATTTGCAAGCGGCTCCCCTCGCGGGAGCCGCTTTCTTTTTTGCCCCGCCTCCGCCGGAAAAGTCATTGACGATTCGGGTCCAATTCGCCTTCTTGAAAGAGTACACGCGGCCGCGATGAGAAAGTGCCAGACATTACCGCAGGCATCTCCTCCCCCGGGGCCCGGTCCGCCCGCCACCCGTTTCAGGCCGCCGCGTATAACGATGTAGAGACAATAACCGACGGATGGTCTGATGTACGCCAACTTCGTTCACCTGCATACCCACAGCCAGTATTCGCTGCTCGACGGCGCCTGCCGCCTCAACGACGTGATCGAGCTGGCCAAGGAAAATAAGATGCCGGCCCTCGCGATCACCGACCACGGCAACATGTTCGGGGCGATCGAATTTTACACCAAGGCCCGCAAGGCCGGCATCAAACCGATCATCGGCTGCGAAGCGTATGTCGCCGGCGGCTCCCGCCTCGACAAGAAACCGTCGAACCAGTACCCCGACGGCGGCTTCCACCTCGTGTTGCTGGTCAAGAACCTCACCGGCTACAAGAACCTGATCAAACTGGCCTCGGCGGCCTTCCTCGAAGGCTTCTACCACCGGCCCCGCATCGATAAAGAGATCCTCCGGCAGCATTCCGAGGGCCTCATCGCCACCTCCGCCTGTCTCAAGGGTGAGGTATCCTGGAACCTGCTCAAGGGCGAAACCGACGCCGCGGTGGCAACCGCCCGCGAACTGCAGGACATTTTCGGCGAGGGCAACTTCTTCCTCGAGATCCAGAATCACGGTCTCGAACAGGAAGTCTCGAATATCCCGCGCATGGATGCGATCGCCCGCGAGACCGGTATCCCCCTCGTGGTCACCAACGACTGCCACTATCTCCGCAAGGAGGACGCCGAGGCGCACGACGCCCTGCTGTGTATCCAGACCGGCAAGATGGTCGAGGACACCCACCGCATGCGCTACAGCACCGACCAGCTCTATTTCAAGAGCGAGGTCGAGATGCAAAACACGTTCGGCGATTTCAAGGAGGCCATGGCCAACACGGTGCGGATCGCCGAGGCCTGCAACCTCGATCTCAAGATGGATTCACTCCTGCTGCCGGTGTTTCCGATCCCGACCCGCTTCGTCGATCCCGACCAGTACCTCCGCCACCTCTGCGAGGAGGGCTGCACCGAGCGCTACGGCGAGATCAACGACGAGGTTCGCGAGCGGCTCGAGTACGAGCTGGGCGTGATCAAGCACATGGGCTACGCCGGCTACTTCCTCATCGTGAAAGACTTCTGCGACTACGCCCGGTCCCAGGCGATCCCGGTCGGGCCCGGGCGCGGTTCCGCCGCCGGGTCGCTCGTCTCGTACGCCCTCGGCATCACCAGTGTCGACCCGATCCGGTTCGGGCTGCTGTTCGAGCGGTTCCTGAACCCGGAACGCGTGTCGATGCCCGATATCGATATCGACTTCGCCGACCGTGGCCGCGACAAGATCATCAAGTACGTGATCGAGAAATACGGCGAAGAAAACGTCTGCCAGATCATCACCTTCGGCACCCTCGCCGCCCGCGGCGTGATCCGCGATATCGGCCGGGTGCTCGGCATGCCGTACGGCGATGTCGACAAGATCGCCAAGCTCGTCCCCGAAGGCCCCGGCGTGACGCTCGACTCCGCGCTGAAAAAGGTCCCCGAGCTCGCCGAGTTGAAGAAGAAGGATGCCCGGGTCGACCGCCTGCTCGAATACGCGATGACCCTGCACGGTCTCGCGCGGCACTGCTCGACCCACGCCGCCGGCGTCGTGATCGCCCCCTCCGCCCTGACCAACTACGTCCCGCTCTTCAAGGGGAGCAAGGACGAAATCACGACCCAGTACGACATGAAGATGGTCGAGAAGATCGGCCTGCTCAAAATGGACTTCCTCGGACTGCGCACCCTGACCGTAATCGACGACGCGGTCCGCATGATCAAAGAGAACCATCCCGATGCCGAGATCGATCTCGATAATCTCGACCTCAAAGACAAAGAGGTCTTCGGCGTGTTTGCCAAGGGCGAGACGATCGGCATCTTCCAGTTTGAATCGCCCGGCATGCGCGACTATCTGCGCAAGCTGAACCCGACCAAGTTCACCGATCTCACCGTGATGAACGCCCTCTACCGTCCGGGCCCGCTCGACTCCGGCATGATCGACCGTTATATCGAGCGCAAGCACGGCCGCGAGAAAGTCGAGTTTGTCCTCCCGGTGCTCGAGGAAATCCTCGGCGACACCTACGGCGTGATCGTCTTCCAGGAGCAGGTGCTCAAGATCGCCAACCTGATGGCCGGATATTCGCTCGGCAAAGCCGACCTGCTTCGCAAGGCGATGGGCAAGAAAGACGCCAACCTCATGGCCGAGCAGCGCAAGGGATTCCTCGAGGGCACCGACAAGAAGGGGATCGACCGCAAAATCTCCGAGGACGTCTTCCACCAGATCGAGACCTTCGCCCGCTACGGCTTCAACAAGGCCCACTCGACCTGTTACGCCCTGGTCGCCTACCAGACCGCCTGGCTGAAACACTACTACCCGAAAGAATTCATGGCGGCGCTGATGTCCTCGGAAATCACCGACTCCGACCGCATCAACGTCTTCCTCGAAGAGTGCCGACGCAGCGGGATCGAGGCGCTTCCGCCCGATGTCAACCATTCCAACGCCGACTTCTCCGTCCCCGACGGCCGTATCCGGTTCGGACTGCAGGCGGTGAAGAATGTCGGTGCGGCGCCCTCGCAGGCGATTGTCGACGAACGCAACGAGAACGGGCCGTACGAAGACCTCGCCGATCTCGCCGTCCGGGTGCCGTCGAAAGCACTCAATCGCCGCGTGCTCGAATCACTCATCGCGGCGGGAGCCTGTGATTCGCTCCCCGGTCACCGGGCGCAGAAATATGAGGTTGTCGAACCGATGCTCGAATACGCCCGCAAGGTCGCCGAATCGAGCAACACTCACGATCTCTTTGCCGACACCTCGGGCACCGTCTCCCGCGTCGCCCCGCCCATGCCCGAACTGGAGGAGTGGAAACGCTCCCGGCGGCTGGCCGAGGAAAAGACGATGCTCGGATTCTGGATCTCGGGGCATCCGCTCGACGCCTATCGGGACGAACTGAAATCGTTTACCACCTTTACCAACGACCGGTTGAAGTCGGCCCCCGACGGCCGCGAGGTGACGGTCGGCGGAATTATCACCGGGGTAAAAAAGATGCTCGACAAGAAGGGTAACATGATGGCATTTGTTACCTTGGAGGACTACACCGGCTCGACGGAACTGATTCTCTTCTCAAGTTGTTTTGACAAGAGCAAGGAATTCGTCGAGGAAGACCGGATGGTGCTGGTCACCGGACGAGTTTCGACCCGGGAGGGGGAAGCGCCCAAAATAATCGGGAATGAGGTTCTGGCGCTCGAGAAACTTTCGGAACGGTTTAATTGTCAACTGGTTATAAAGATTGATACCGGCTGTTCCGATAGCACAATAGACGAAGCCCTGGCGTCGCTGGCCAACTATGCGGGGAACACGCCGGTTCTGCTGGCCGCCCGGGAGAACGGATCGGAAGTGTATATTCGATCGCGGAAGTATTCGGTCAATCCGGATTTCACTTTGCTGAACGATCTCAAGGCCCTGCTCGGCGAATCGAGCGCCTATCTGCGGCCGCTTAAACGGAAAGAGTTTCAATAACCGATACATCAGGATTAGTCTATGAAGTACCTTAAGCACATCACCCTCGCTGCCCTGGTCGTCTTCGCCTTTGCCCTGGCGATGGCCGCCGACAACGAGGGCGGTTCGTCGAACGACTCCACCTCGGAAGGCATCCAGTGGATGAGCTACGACGCCGGCCTGCAGAAAGCAGCCAAGGAAAACAAGCACGTCTTCATCGATTTCACCGCCAAATGGTGCGGCTACTGCAAGAAGATGGATCGCGAGACCTTCTCCAAAGCCGAAGTGATCAGCATGATCAACGACAACTTCGTCCCGGTGCGGGTCGACGGCGACTCGCAGCAGGAACTCGACATCGACGGCTACAAGATCACCGAAAGCAACCTGACCAAGCAGGAGTTCGGTGTCCGCGGCTATCCGACTTTCTGGTTCCTCAAGCCCGACGGCACCAAGCTCGGCGCGATTACCGGGTACCGGCCGCCGAATGTCATGATGGACGCCCTGACGTTTGTCAAAGACGGCAAGTACGACACGACCGGAACCGACCAGAAGACCAACCCGGACAAGTAACGGCAGAAAACGACACGCATATCCAGCCCGTTCCCCCGATGTCTCTATGCACTCGGGAGAACGGGCTTTATATTGACTCGAACGAGTCGACAACCATGTACCTGAGGAAATGACCCGATGATAAAGCACCTTGCCATAGCCCTCGCCCTCGCCGCCCTCGCCTTCGGCGCGACCTCCTGCAGCAAGAGCGAGACCGCCCAGCAGAACCGGGGGGCGCAAACCAAAGCTCAGTCGCGCGGGGAGGCGCCCGTCAGGGCCAAGCCAACCAGCTTCACCGTGAAAGACCTCGACGGCAACCTGCACTCGTCCAGTGAATGGATCGGCAAGCAGCCGGTCGTGATCAACTTCTGGGGCTCCTGGTGCGGTTACTGCCGTCAGGAAACCCCCGACCTCGTCAAGCTCTACAAGGAATACAAGGACAAGGGAGTGGTGATTCTGGGTCTCGCGATCAACGATACGCCGGCCAAGGCGCAGGCGTTC
>CAYPYM010000158.1:0-6930 GCA_964414435.1 uncultured Ignavibacteriales bacterium
CGGCGGCCGCGACGGTCTCGTGTCGCTCGAGGTATCACCGCACCTCGCCCGCGATACCGACGGCACCATTCACGAGGCGCGCGAGCTCTGGCAGGCGCTGCATCGGCCGAATGTCCTGATCAAAGTGCCGGGCACGAAAGAGGGGCTGCCGGCGATCCGTACGCTGATCAGTGAGGGAATCAATGTCAATGTGACGCTGCTGTTCGGGCTCGCCCGGTATCGCGAGGTGGCCGAGGCGTACATCACCGGGCTGGAGAATCGTCTCACGGCGGGCAAGCCAATCGACCGGGTGGCCTCGGTGGCGAGCTTTTTCCTGAGCCGAATCGACGTCAAGGTCGATCCGCAGATTGAAAAGATAATCGACACGAATTCGGCGGAGGCGACCACGGCCGTAGAACTGCGCGGCCGGGTGGCGATCGCCAGCGCGCGGGTGGCCTACCGGATGTACCGCGAAATCTTCGCAAGCGACCGTTTCAAAAAACTGGCCGGCGCCGGCGCGGCGACGCAACGGGTCCTGTGGGCCAGCACGAGCACGAAGAACCCCGACTACAGCGACGTCAAGTATGTCGAAGCCCTGATCGGACCGGAGACGGTGAACACGATTCCGCAGGAAACGCTCAACGCTTATCGCGACCACGGCCATCCGGAGGCGAGGCTCGAAGAGCCTGAAAAGGTCGCGCGGGCCCGGGAAACGCTGAAACAGCTCGCCCGCCTCGGGATCGATCTCGATGAGGCGACCGACGAGCTGATCGAAGAGGGTATCGTCAAGTTCGAGCGGCCGTACGACAAGACGATGGAGACGTTGCGAAACAAGATGAAAGAAGCGAAATCGCTTCCGGTCAACCGCCAGGAGATCCTGCTCGGCGAATACAAGGATCTGATCGACGAGCGGGTTCACGACATAGACGAGCGCGAATACGCCAAGCGCCTCTGGCGCAAGGACCCGTCGCTCTGGAACGACCGCGAGAGTGCGCTGCACGACATTCCGCATTCGCTCGGATGGCTCCATGTCGCCGAGAAGATGCTGACCGCGGCGCCGCAGATCCGGCAGTTCGCGACCTCGATCCGCAAAGCGGGATTCCGTCACGTCGTGCACATGGGGATGGGCGGCAGCAGCCTCGCCCCGCTGGTGCTTCAGAGGATCTTCCCGGTCGGCAAGCCGGGAATTCCGCTTACCGTGCTCGACACGACCGATCCGGCCACGATTCGCAGGATAGAGGAAACGATTCCGATCGAGGATACCCTCTTCATCGTGGCGAGCAAGTCCGGCACGACCGCCGAACCGCTCGCCTTCATGGATTACTTCTACGACCGGGTGCAGGAGATTCAGAAGAACCGGGCGGGCGACAATTTCGTGGCGATCACCGATCCGAACACGCCGCTGGTCAAGACGGCCCGGGAGAAATCGTTCCGGGCGGTCTTTCTCAACTACGGCGACATCGGCGGGCGCTACTCCGCCCTCTCCTATTTCGGCATGCTGCCGGCCGCCCTGATGGGGATCGATGTGGCCGAACTGCTCGAGCGGGCGATTCGCATGGCCAACGCGAGCGGCTCGTGCCGAAGCGCCGAACACAATCCGGGAGTGATGCTCGGCACGGTGCTCGGCGATCTCGCCTCACGCGGACGCGACAAACTCACGTTCCTGATGAAGCCGGCCCTGCGGCCGTTCGGCATGTGGCTCGAGCAGTTGCTGGCCGAGAGCACCGGCAAGGAAGAAAAGGGTATCCTCCCGGTCGCGGGCGAGGAAATCGGCGAACCGGCGGTCTACGACCGGGACCGCGTCTTTGCCTGGTTCACTATCGACGGCGACCACGACGGCGATGATGAAAAGCGGGTGCGGGCGCTGGCCAAGGCCGGCCACCCGGTGGTGATTATCCGGCTGGCCGACAAATACGATCTCGCGCAGGAAATGATGCGCTGGGAGATCGCGACGGCGATCGCCGGGGCGGTGATCGGCATCAACGCTTTCAACCAGCCCAATGTCCAGGAGAGCAAGGACAACACCAACCGCCTCCTCAAGCAGGTGGCTGAGGACGGCCGGTTGCCGTCGGATAAGCCGGCCGCAACCGACCACGGCCTGACTGTCTACAGCAGTCTGGCCGGGTCCGACCCGACCGATTTCCTGACCAACTTCGTGGCCCAGGCTCGCGAGGGCGACTATGTCGCGTTTCAGGCGTACCTGACGGAAACCGACGAGACCAACGCTGCGTTGCAGGAGATGCGGCAGGCCATCAGAGACCATGCCCGTCTCGCGACCACGGTCGGTTTCGGACCGCGTTTTCTGCACTCGACCGGACAGTACCACAAGGGCGGTCCCAACACCGGGCTGTTCATCCAGTTGACGGCCTCGCATCGCGAGAAAGTGCCGCTGCCGGGCCGGCACTACACGTTCGGCGATTTTATCCGGGCCCAGGCCGAGGGTGATCTCGAAGCGCTCCGTAAACACGGGCGGCGGGTGATCCGAATCGATCTCGGCGACGATGTCGCCGCCGGCCTGCGGCACCTGAAGGAGCATTTGACTGCGGCCACGAACGTCCCGCATTGAGACGGACGAAAGGAGTTATGACGACGAACGGACATCCTGAAATCGACGCGCTGTTTCTCGATATCGGGGGCGTGTTGCTGACCAACGGCTGGGACCACCATGCTCGCCGCCGGGCGGTCGATCATTTCAAGCTCGATTACGAGGAACTCAACGAGCGCCATCACCTGACGTTCGACACCTACGAGGTCGGCAAGCTGTCGCTGGACGAATATCTCGACCGGGTGGTGTTTCACGAGAGGCGGTCGTTTACGCCGGACGATTTCAAGGCGTTTATGTTCAAGCAATCGGAGGCGCTGCCCGATATGATGCCCCTGATCGGGGCGCTCCGGCGGCGGTACGGTGTGAAGACGGTGGCGGTGAGCAACGAGGGACGGGAACTGAACGAGTACCGCATCCGAACCTTCAATCTCGATTGTGTCATCGAGTCCTTCATCTCTTCGAGTTATGTCCATTTCCGCAAGCCGGACGCCGACATTTTCCGGCTCGCGCTCGATACCGCCCACACGCGGCCGGAACGGGTTGTGTATATCGATGACCGGCCGATGTTTGTCGACATCGCCGTGTCGCTGGGGATCCACGGCATCCGGCACACAGATACGGCCTCGACCCGCGCGCAACTGGCCGAATTCGGCCTGACCGTCACGGACGACGAGATAGCCGCATACGCGAACAGTAACCAATGATCGGGAGATCTTCGAATATGAATGACAGGATGTACGATATCGGAGTGATTGGCCTCGGCGTGATGGGGCGCAACCTCGCCCTCAATGTGGCCGATCACGGCTTTTCGGCCGCCGGATACGACCGGAACCCGGACCAGGGCCGGGCGCTGGAAAAGGAAGGTGCCGGCAAGGAGGTCAGAGGGACGGCTTCGATGGAAGAGTTCGTCAAGGTTCTGCGGCAGCCGCGCGCGGTGCTCCTGCTGGTTCCGGCGGGCGAGCCGGTCGACCAGGTGATCGGTCAGTTGAGCAATCTGCTCGACGAAGGCGATCTCATTATCGACGGCGGCAACTCGCACTTTGTCGACACGAACCGTCACGACCGGGCGCTGGCCGCGAAACATATCCGGTTTCTCGGCATGGGCGTGTCGGGCGGCGAGAAAGGCGCCCGGTTCGGCCCGAGCATGATGCCGGGCGGCGCCGAGGAGGCGTACGAACGGGTGCAGGACATTCTCGAAGCTATCGCCGCCAACGTTGACGGCGAGCCGTGTGTGACCTATCTCGGTCCCGGCTCGGCCGGACATTATGTCAAGATGGTGCACAACGGCATTGAATACGGACTCATGCAACTCATCTCCGAGACCTACGATTTCATGAAGCGCGTCCTCGGCCTGACCAACGACGAACTGGCCGAGGTGTATGAGAGCTGGAATGACGGCGAGCTGCAGTCGTTCCTGATCGAAATCACCGGGCAGATTTTCCGCCGCGATGACGACGAAACCGACAATCGACTGATCGACGTGGTCCTCGATGCCGCCCGCCAGAAGGGAACCGGCAAGTGGACCTCGCAGGATGCCATGGAGCTGCAGGCGCCGGTGCCGGTGATCGACGCCGCGGTCGCCCAGCGCGACATGTCCGACTACAAGGAAGAACGGGTGGCGGCGGAGAAGCTGCTGCACGGTCCGAAGCCGTCGTTCGACGGCAAGCGCAACCGGGTGATCGACACGCTGGAGCAGGCGCTCCGGTTCGCGATGATCACCACCTACGCCCAGGGGATGGCGCAGTTGAAGGCGGCGTCGGCGAAGTACGAGTACGAACTGAACCCGGCCGAGATCGCAAAGATCTGGCGCGGCGGGTGCATTATTCGCGCGGCGCTGCTCGATGATATCCGGGAGGCGTTCACGCGGCAGCCGGACCTTCCCAATATCATGGTCGATACGCATTTCGCGCGGATCCTCAACGAACGGCAGGAAGCGGTCCGCGATATGCTCAAACTGGCCGTCGATAACGGCGTCCCGGTGCCGGCCCTCGCGGCCGCGGTCGCCTATTTCGACAGCTATCGAAGCGGTCGCCTTCCGGCCAACCTGGTGCAGGCGCAACGCGACAATTTCGGCTCGCACACCTATGAGCGGGTCGATCGCAGCGGCAAGTTCCACACCGAGTGGGATCGATCCGCGGTCAAGGAGGCGTGATGCAGTCGGCCCGACGACCCGATCCAACCGCAATCATCATTTTCGGCGGCAGCGGCGATCTCGCTTGGCGGAAGTTGATCCCGGCCCTGTTCGACCTGTATCTGGACGCATGGCTGCCCGAGCAGTTCGCCATTATCGGGGTGGATATCAAGGATCTCTCCCGGACGAAATACCACGAACATCTGCACGACGGCGTGAAGAAGTTCGGTCGTCACCGGAAGGTGACCGCCAAGGCCTGGAAGGAATTTGCGGGGCATGTCTCATACCGCAAGATGGACTTTACGGAAGGGGGCGGATACAAGGATCTCACCGGCCAGCTGACCAAGTTCGGCGAAGAGTGGAAGACGGATGTGTGCGGCGTGTTTTACATGGCCGTGCCGCCGAGGTTCATCGAGCCGATCGCCAGGCAGCTCAAAGCACACAAGCTGGCGACGCCGGAGAAGCACGCACGGATCATAATCGAGAAGCCGTTCGGCCACGATTTCGCGTCAGCCTGCAAGTTGAACAACCTCCTCAGCGACTGTTTCGACGAGCGGTCGATTTTCCGCATCGACCACTATCTCGGCAAAGAGACGGTGCAGAATATCATGGCCTTCCGGTTCGCCAACGCCCTCTTCGAACCGATCTGGAACCGGCGATATATCGATCACGTGCAGATCACGGTTTCGGAGGAGGTCGGCGTGGAACATCGCGGCGGCTACTACGAAGGCGCCGGAGCACTCCGTGATATGGTGCAGAATCACCTGCTGCAGCTGCTGTGTCTCGTGGCGATGGAACCGCCGGTGCGGTTCACGGCCGACGAAGTGCGCAATCGGAAGGTCGATGTCCTCCATGCGATCCGGCATTATCGCCGCGACCAGGTCCATGAGTACGCCGTTCGGGGCCAGTACGGACCGGGCTGGATCGAGGGTAAGAAGGTGAAAGGTTATCGAGAAGAGTCCGAAGTCGCCAGGGACTCCGGGACCGAGACGTTTGCCGCGCTCAAACTGTTTGTGGACAACTGGCGCTGGCAGGATGTGCCGTTTTACCTGCGCACGGGGAAACGGCTTCAGGAGAAGCTCTCGGTGATCGCGATCCAGTTCCGACCGGTGCCGCACCAGGCGTTCCCGGTTGAGGCGGTCGAGGACTGGCAGCCGAACAAGCTGATCATCGCCGTCCAGCCGCAGAAGGGGATTCGCCTTCAGTTTCAGGTCAAACGGCCCGGTTTGAAGATGATCCTCAACACGGCGGACATGTTGTTCAGTTATACCGACGCCTATGAGCACGAACCGCCCGAATCGTACGAAACCCTGCTGCTCGATGTCATGCTGGGTGACGCCACCCTGTTCATGCGGCGTGACCAGATCGAGGCCGCCTGGAAAGTGGTCGACCCGGTGCTGCGCGTGTGGGACAACACCACCCCGCCCGATTTTCCGGACTATGTCGCCGGACGGTGGGGTCCCGAGGAGGCCGAGGCGCTGATCGCGCGCGACGGCCACAGCTGGGTCTCGATGGCGATGCGTGAATCGAAAGTCGCGAACGACGGGAAAGATGATTAGAACGTTTCACACGGTCGATGCTCTCGCCCGGGCGGCGATGGAGCTGTTCGTCACGACGGCGCAAAGTGCCGTGTCGTCGCGGGGCCGGTTTACGGTTGCCCTGTCGGGGGGCAATTCACCCCGGCCGCTCTACGAGTTGCTGGCCGACCCGGCCAACCGATCCAGAATGCCGTGGGAAAGTACCTATGTATTCTGGGGGGATGAACGATACGTGCCGCTCGAGGATCCGGGCAGCAACGCCGGAAATGCCCGACGGATCCTGCTGGACCGGGTGCCGGTGCCGACCGAACAGATATTCCCGATTTACGATGCCGACCTCTCGGCGGAGCAGGCGGCCGAGGCGTACGAACGCGCCTTGCGCGAGCAGTTCGACGAGCGTCCGCCGCGTTTCGACCTGATTCTGCTCGGCTGCGGGTCCAACGGTCATACCGCGTCGCTGTTTCCCCATACCGACGTTCTCTCCGAACGGGAGCGGCTCGCGGCGGCCGTGACTGTGCCCGGCCAGGAACTCACCCGTGTCACCCTCACCCTGCCGGTGATCAACCACGCACGGGTCACCGTCTTCATTGCTTTTGGACGTCAGAAAGCGACGGTGGTGCATGATGTTATCGCCGGGCCGCGCCGCCCGAACGATCTTCCCGCTCAAATGGTCGAGCCGGTCGACGGCAACGTCTACTGGCTGCTCGACACCGAGGCGGCGGCCGAGCTGGTCTCCC
>CAYPYM010000159.1:0-6913 GCA_964414435.1 uncultured Ignavibacteriales bacterium
CCACAACACTCGCCCCGTCTCCGCCTGGTTGCCCGTCATGCTTCGACAACGCTCAGCATGACGTCCGCAAGCTCAGCATGACGTCCGCAGGCTCAGCATGACGTCTGCAGGCTCAGCATGACGTCCACAGGCTCAGCATGACGTCGCGGCCGATTCGAGCGAACCACCCGCGGCATCCCTCACCCTGAGCCTTGTCGAAGGGTGAGCATCACGCCCGCCGGGTGCGACAACATTATACCATACGAACTCCACCGGGCGACTATTCAACCCGGCTGGGCCTACTTTACCAGGTCGAAATCGATAAAGTCACAATGATGGAATATAATGCTCTCCGGCAGCAGCTTCTCACCGGCTCCTTCTTTGGAGTGCGTCGCGATCACGTGCATCACTTCCGACGGCACCCCGTGCTTGAACGCCAGCCCGACCCCCGAGAAGGGGTGGCGGATATGCTTGCCGTAGTCGGACTTGACCGGCTTGCCGTCGACAATCTCATACTCCATCAGCTTGCCGACATCGGCCAGCAGCGCCCCCGCGATCAGGTAGTCCCGGTTGACCGGGGTGCGGCGGTCGCCGTGGATGTCCTTCAGGACATCATCGCACGCCAGGCACATCCGGCAGACCGCCCGGACATGGTCAATAAAGGTGATCTTCACATTCTGCGCCAGCAGCGTAAACGGGATATTACGGAGTAAGTCTTCCGTCCAGCCGCGAAATTCGATCGCCTCCACCCAGCAGGCCAGGACTTGGTCGTGCAGGATGGCATCCTTGATCTCATCGACCTCCGGAAGCAGTTTGGCCACAAGCTCTTTCATTGGTACCTCGTTATCAGACAACGGAATCGGTCAATCTTCGCGATCCCCGGACCGGACTCGTTCAGCCGGCGATCCGGACTTCGAACACCGCTCATTATAGGTCTTACCGGGCCCGAAACCAAGTCCTTTGGCAGTGCCCTGACACTTTCAGGCAAAACAATACCAATTTATACTAGTTTTCGTGAATAAATTCACAAAAATATGGCTAAATTTGTATTTTTTCCCTTGACGATGCCGACAAATGTAGTTAGTTATCCCTCACTTATATGAACAACCAGTGGTGACAACAGGAATGACGGAGCGAAAGAACCAGATCCTTGAGGAAGCAACCAGGCTGTTTTCGGCCGACGGATACGACGGCATGACGATGAAGCAGCTCGCCGCCGCCTGCGGCATCACTGAGCCCGCCCTCTACCGTCATTTTCAGTCCAAGGAATCGCTCTACGACGCTGTTCTCGACGCGGTCGCGCAACGCCTTGACACCGAGCGGTTTATTCGCACGTTTGACCCGGCCGCCGATCTCGAATCGATTCTCGTCGGTCTCTCCGAGCATATCATCGATTTCTACACCCGCCATGCCGATATCTATCGCCTGCTGCTCTATTCCGCGCTGGGCGGTCACGCCAAGGCGAAGCAGGTGTTCGCGATCATCCGCGGTTCCTATATCAAGTTCCTTGTCCGCCACCTCGACCGGCTGCAGGCCGAGGGCAAGATCGTGGCGAAGAGCAACGACATCACCGCCCGCTGTTTCATCGGCATGGTCTTCGACTGTGCTATGTCGAAGACGCTCTGGCGCGGCTTCCACGGCAAGAGCTACAAGCCGAACGAAATCATCGCTAACAACGTCCCGATCTACATCCGCGGACTGACTCCGTGCGAAACTGAAAAACCCGCCGGAGCCTGACAATGCAGCAGCTGGAAAAATATTCCGACAACGGGTGTCACACCCGCCGGAAAGGTCTCAGGAGCATGGCCGAACAACGCCGTGACCGGATGCGGGGGAAAGCGTCGCTCGATGCGACGTTCGCATTCGGTGGTCGCATTCACACCGAGCGCGTTGTCGGCTCCGATAACGGCGGGGACATTCATCGCCGCAATTTTCGTGAAAGAATTCACAATGATGTGGCATTCTGCGTCCCCGGGAACGGCCCCGGTCGAAGCGATCGCATCGATCCGGCTCGTTCACTCACCCAGAGGCACCAGTACTTCCAACCCGGTCGTGCGCAAATGCGATGCGACCACCAACGCTAGGATATGAGGAACCGTCGGAGCTGACTTCACCTGACGGTTGCAGAAAATGAGAACGAAAGTGAATTTGCGCCGCTCGGCAGACAACTTGACACCGGGCCTCGGACAGACACACGCCTTTTCGCCCAAACACGAGAGACATTGTCCGATTTGGCTTGCCTGTGGTTGCGCATCTCAATATGGTGCACTCCGAAACCATAACCACAGAAAGGCGGTGGAGTTGTAATGGCTGAAAACGGGCGTAGAAGACGTACGCTGTTTCGTCATCCGCTGGCGGCCCTCGGCGGCGCGCTGTTCCTGGCCGGCGGATTCCTGTTCCTCATCCTGATGCTGATCGAGGCATCGAGTCACGTCGAGAACCCCTACCGGTCGCTGGTGACCTTCATCGCCGCGCCCAGCATCATGCTCATCGGTGTTCTCTTCTTCCTGATCTCGGTGTGGCTCCAGGTCCGGGCCGCTCACAAACGCGGCGAACGGGTTCGCTTCAACCTCTCGATCGACCCGTCGGACCCGAAATACATGCGCAACCTCTGGATCTTCCTCGGCCTCTCGGCCGCCCTGATCCTGCTGGTGGCCTATGCCGGAACCGAAGCGTACGACGCGACCGAATCGGTCGGGTTCTGCGGCAAGACGTGTCACGAGGTGATGGAGCCGCAGTATGTCACCTATCACAATTCACCGCACGCCCGGGTTCGCTGCGCCGACTGTCATATCGGCCCCGGCGCCTCGTTCTGGGTGAAATCGAAGATCGACGGTCTCCGTCAGGTGTATGCGACCGCGTTTGACACCTACACCCGCCCGATCGAGACCCCGGTGAAAAGCCTCCGACCGGCCCAGCAGACCTGCGAACAGTGCCACTGGCCACAGCAGTTCTACGGCGACAAGCTCATCACCCGCACCTATTACCGCACCGATGAACAGAACTCGCCCTGGACCATCAGCCTCCGTGTCAAGATCGGCGGCGGCAACCCCGAGGTGACCGGCAAGGTCGAAGGCATCCACTATCATATGCTGACCGAAAACAAACTCGAGTACGTCGCGGCCGATGAAAAGCGGCAGGTGATCTCGTGGGTGCGGACCGTCAACACCAGCGGCGACACGATTGTCTATCACAACGAGGATGTCGACCAGCCCGACTTCACCGATCCGACGGTTTCAGTACGCACCTTCGACTGCATGGATTGCCACAACCGGCCGTCGCACAAATTCCAGCCGCCGGCCACTGCGATCAACGCCGCTATCAAGGCGCGTCAGATCTCGCCCGATCTCCCGTTTATTCGCGAGAAAGGCGTCGAACTCCTCAACGCCAAATATGAGACCCGCGAGCAAGCCGCCGCTGCGATCGACACCGACCTGCACACCTTCTACCAGGATCAATACCCGCAACTGGTTGACTCGATGAAAACCCAGATCGACCAGGCGGCCCAGATACTGCAGCAGATCTACCGGCAGAACTTCTTCCCGGAGATGAAAACCGACTACCGCGTGCGCGAAAACAACCTCAGCCACTTCGTCAACGACGGTTGCTTCCGCTGCCACAATCCCGCCATGGTCGGCGAAAACGGGGAGACGATTCCGAAAGACTGCACCACCTGTCACCTGATCGTTGCCGAGGGGCCGTCTGAATCGATCAACGATCTCGATATGAACCTTGCCGGGCTTGACTTCAAGCACCCGGAAGACATCGACGAAATGTGGAAGGAAGCCAACTGCACCGCCTGCCATACCTCCGATTCGGGGTACTAAGCGGCCGGCGGTCCGAACTGTGACGTTCTTATGAAGCGACTGTTACTTGTGGGGATAATGGCACTCGTCCTGCCGGCTCTGCCGGCGTGGGGGCAGGACAACGAAACCTGCTACACGTGCCATGAAGACGAGACCCTGGTCGGCCTGAACGCCGAGGGCCAGGAAGTATCCATGTACGTGGCCCCCGGCGTGCTCGACAACTCCGTGCACGCCGGCATGGACTGCATCAACTGCCATGTCGATCTCGAAGGCAACGAGGACTGGCCGCACGCCGAGGATCTCGCGCCGGTCGACTGCGGCATGTGCCATGACGACGTGCCCGATGTAATCGGCACCAGCGTCCACGGCAAAGCCGAGGCCGGCGGGCGAGCCGTCAAGTGCTGGAACTGCCACGGCAACCACAATATTCAGCCGCCCCAGGAATCCGACCCCGCCGCCGGCGGCGTCCACTGCGGCAGCTGCCACGGTCAGATCGAGAAACAGTACGAACAGTCGCTCCATGGCCAGGCGGTCCACTCGGGTGAAAAACTCGCCCCGCGCTGCTGGGACTGCCACGGCGGACACAACATCCTGCCGAAGAGCAATCCCGAGTCACGGGTGACCAAGTTCAACATCCCGTTCATGTGCGGCTCGTGTCACAAGGAGGGCACGCCGGTCAACCAACGGTACAAAATCCCGGCCGACAGCATCCTCTCCCATTACACCGAGTCGATCCACGGCGCCGGCCTCTACAAACAGGGCCTGACCGTCGCCGCCGTCTGCTCCGACTGCCATACCGCCCACAATGTCCGGCCTCACACCGACCCGAAATCGAGCATCTCGCGCGCCAATGTCGCGAAAACCTGCCAGCAGTGCCACGGCCGGATCGAACAGGTGCACCAGAAGGTGATTCGCGGCGAGCTCTGGGAGAAGGAACCGGGCAAGGTCCCGGTCTGCGTCGATTGCCACTCTCCGCACGAAATCCGGCGGGTCTTCTATCAGGAGGGGATGTCCAACGCCGAGTGTCTCAAGTGCCACTCCAATCCCAGCCTGAGCATGGAACGCTTCGGCGAAACGGTGTCGCTCTTCGTCGACAGTGTCGAGATGCACAACTCGATCCACCACAGCATCACCTGCGCCCAGTGCCACACCGGCGTGACACCGCGCCACGACGTCCGCCCGTGCGCCACGGTCAAGGACAAGGTCGATTGCTCGATCTGCCATGCCGAGGTCGTCCAGACCTACAATGGCAGCATGCACGGCCAGCTCGCCGAGCGGGGAGACCCCGACGCACCGGAGTGTGTCGATTGTCACGGCACCCACGGCATCCTCAACCGTCTCAATTCGTCGTCGCCGACCTACCCGCGCAACGTGCCCCAACTGTGTGCCCGCTGTCACCGGGCCGGCGCCAAGGCGGCCAAACGGATCGGCGAGAATGTCGACCGGGTCGAGGAGTACGAAGAGAGCATCCACGGCAAGGGACTGCTCGAATCGGGACTGGTCGTGACCGCCATGTGCACCGACTGTCACACCGCCCACAACGTCCGCCCGCCGACCGACACCCTCTCCAGTGTCAACCGGGCCAATATCCCGGAGACCTGCGCCAAGTGTCACAACGGCATCTACGAGAAATTCGAAAAGTCGATCCACTCGCCCCTGGTGGCCAAGACCGACAAGAAGCTGCCGATCTGCAACGACTGTCACCATTCGCACACCATCACCCGGGCCGATCTCGCCGACTTCCGCCTCACCGTCCGGAAACAGTGCGGCGTGTGCCACGAGGACGTTACCGAGTCCTACTTCGAGACGGTACACGGCAAAGTATCCGATCTGGGCGGAACCGCCGCGGCGCAGTGCTATGACTGTCACGGCTCGCATGATATTCTGCCGCCCGACGATCCGAATTCGCACCTGTCGCGCCAGAATATCGTGGCCACCTGCGGTCAGTGCCACAAAGGCTCGCACCGTCAGTTCGCCGGCTACCTGACCCACGCCACCCATCACGACCGGACCAAGTATCCGATCCTCTTCTACGCCTTCTGGTTCATGACCATCCTGCTGGTCGGTACGCTGATCGTCGCCGGTACCCACACCCTGCTCTGGCTGCCCCGCTCGTGGCAGATGATGAAAGAGCACAAGAAAATTCGCACCCATGCCCGCGGCCATCTCGAATACCGACGGTTCAAACCGCTGCACAGCCGCCTGCACATCATGGTGGTAACCAGCTTCCTCGCGCTGGCCATTACCGGCATGACCCTCAAGTTCTCCTATCTCGGCTGGGCCCAGTGGATCTCGAGCCTGCTCGGCGGGTTCGAATCGACCGGTTACATCCACCGCCTCGGTGCGATCGTGACCTTCCTCTATTTCGGGATCCACCTGTTCGACCTCATCCGCGACAAGATCCGCCAGCGCAAGACCTGGCGCGAGATGTTGTTCGACAAGAACTCGATGCTCCCCAACTGGAACGACGTCAAGGAAGCGGTCGCCACCGTCAAGTGGTTCCTCGGCCGCGGTGAACGGCCCAAATACGGCCGCTGGACCTACTGGGAAAAATTCGACTACTTCGCCGTCTTCTGGGGCGTCTTCATCATCGGCAGCACCGGCTTGATCCTCTGGTTCCCGGAGCTCTTCACCTGGGTTCTGCCCGGCTGGGTGATCAATGTCGCGACCATCGTCCACTCCGATGAAGCGCTGCTCGCGGTGGCCTTCATCTTCACCGTGCACTTCTTCAACACCCACTTCCGTCCGGACAAGTTCCCGATGGATACGGTGATCTTCACCGGCCGCGTGCCGCTCGAGGAACTCAAGGAAGACCGCCCGCGCGAATACGAGGAACTGGTCCAGTCGCGCGGCTTCAAGAAGCGGCTGGCCGAGCCGCTCCCGGATGTGGTGGTCCGCACCGCCAAAATCTTCGGGACCGTCGCCCTGATCATCGGCCTCTCACTGATTTTGCTCATTATCTATGCGGAGATCTTTGGCTATCGATGACGGCCGAGGGGATGAGCCAGCGAGCCCTGGCCGAGTGCGTGGGCAAGGACCCGAGCTGGGTGAATCGACGCCTGGCGCTGCTCTCGGCACTGTCCGCGCCGCTGCAGGAGGCGGTGCGCGAGGGGGTGATCTCCACCTGG
>CAYPYM010000160.1:0-6881 GCA_964414435.1 uncultured Ignavibacteriales bacterium
CACCGTCTGGCAGATACGCGCCATGGTGCCGTAGGAGACGATCAGGATCTTGTTCTTCGGGCCGACCTTGTAATTCTCATACCGGATCTCGTCGCGGCGCATCAAGTCGTACTTGGCTTCCAGATCCCAGCTGTTCTTTTCGAGCATCTCGGGGTTGAGGAAGAGCGACTTGATGATTCGTTGCTTGCGGCCCTTGCAGCCGGTCGCCGCCCATGCGTCGTTCGACGGCAGTTCCGGTTCTTCGTAGCGATCGGGAAATTCGACCGGTTCCATCATCTGGCCGATCATGCCGTCACCGATCATCATGACCGGATTGCGGTACTTGTCGGCGAGGTGGAAGGAGAGCATCATCAGGTCGACCGCTTCCTGCACGCTCGACGGTGCGAGGACGAGGACGCGGTAGTCGCCGTGGCCGCCGCCCTTGACCGCCTGGAAATAATCCGACTGCGCCGGCAGGATGCCGCCCAGGCCGGGTCCGCCGCGCATGATGTTGACGATCACCGCCGGGAGATGGGCGCCGGCCATGTAGGAGATCGCCTCCTGCATGAGCGAGATGCCCGGGCTCGACGAGGTCGTGAAGACCCGCTTGCCGGTTGAAGCCGCGCCGAAGAGCATGTTGCCGACCGCCACTTCGCTCTCGCCCTGTAAAAACATCCCGCCCACTTCGGGCATCCGGCGGGCCATGTACTCGGCCACCTCGGACTGGGGCGTGATCGGGTAGCAGAAGTAGCCCTCGGCGCCGGCCCTGATGGCGGCCTCGGCGATCGCTTCGTTACCTTTCATCAGTATCTTGGACATATGTCAGCGTCTCCGATTCGTTAATACTCGATTAGGGCGAACGTCGTGCCGTGGGTCAGCACCGTGATCGCGGTGTCGGGACAGGTCAGCGCGCAGAGACGACAGCCGATACAGCGCGACGGGTCGTGTAACTGCGCGTAGAAGTAGCCCCGAACCGTGATCTCTTTCGACATCGAAATGATCTTCTGCGGGCAGGCGTGGACGCACAGCTCGCAGCCCTTGCAGTGGTTCTTGTCTATCCGTATTCCTGGCATATCAATCCTTCCTGGGCGCTGCCGCCGATCGCCCGCCCTCACCGCGTTCCCACGGTTTCAGCAGCAGGCGTTCCAGCGGCAGCACCGGAACATCTATATCGTCGGAGCTGAGATCTTCGAGCTGTTTCTTCATGGCCGATACGAACACGATTGGAAGGGACGTAGCGGTACTCAGCGCGCGGGCCAGCTTCAGGCCGTCGCGCACCGTCTCGGCGGTCGTGTACTCCAACATATGCGTGTTAGAAATTATACCACTGAACTTCAGCCGCGATGCCGCTTCAATCTTGTTCATCAGCGTCAGGCAGGCGTCAACCGTACTCGTGAACGGACGATTCGCGTTGAGCACGAGGAAGAGATCGTAATCATCGGCCGGAAACGAGTCGCCGAGCGACCCGAGCACCCGCGCCCCGACATCATCGCCGCCGACATCGAGCACCAGCGTGCCGTCGTATCGCTCGATCGCTCCCTTGACCCGGGGAATGATGATCGGCAGATCGGCGTGGGCGAGATTGCCCGACGGATGTACCGGCTCGATCCCGAGCTGCTCAAGGAGGCGGGAGGCCTCGCGCGAGCGAAAATAGGGATTCACGATGTCCAGATCGGCAATCGCCACCGGGCGGTCGGTCGAGACGGCGAGATAGCGGGCCAGATTGACCGAGACCTCCGACTTCCCACTTCCGTAACCCCCTACAATCGTGAGGATTCGCCGGGAAAAGGTGGGGAGGGGAAACTGTGGTTTCGGTCTGGCCATCAACACCGCTGCTACCTTCTGGTGGTCGTGAGGGCGGCCGGGGCGGGGTCGAAATAACCCCACAATATCGACCTTATAAAGCCATATGTGCCTGTTTCACCCGAAATATCGTCAACCGAGTCCGTGAAGTCAAGCCGATTATTGTGAAAAAAATAACTATATAATCGGTTTGACAGGCATAATTGAGGCCGTTATATTTTACTTTTTGGTGAACTTGACGGGTGCTCCTGACACCTTGTCGGAGAATAAGTTAGTAGTTTCATGAGAAAGCCGTTCCGGACCCCGACGGCGAGCCTTCTCGTGCTCGCGCTCATCCTCCTGATTGCCGCATGTTCGCAAGAGCAAAGCGACACCAAAACCGCTTCTGCGACAGCGGTCGACTCCGCCTATAGCGACTGGCAGACGTTTACCTACGGCAACATCCGCATCCACTATCCACCCCATCACGTTCGCGACACCCTCTTTCAGGAAGACGCCCGGGCGTGGTCGGCGATCGCGCGTCAACAGGCGCTGTTTCTCGGCATACCCGAACCGACCGACACGATCAATATCATGTTCTACACCGGCTACGGCCAGGGACGCAGCATGACCGGGCACGAGTATCCCTTCATGCGCAACGACACGATTTTCTTCTGGCTGCCCAGTTTCTACGGGCCGGTGCTGGCGCGGTACATGATTCACCGATGGCAGCCGGAGGGCACGCACTTTCCATTCCTCACCGAGGGGATTATCGCCCTGCTCGATTTTTCGGGGCAGAATTACCACGCTCTGACACTCAGGAATATCGACGAAAACCGCTTCGAGCCACTCGCCGATCTGGCGGTCGACACCGCCGTCAACAGCGACACGGAACGGGTGAAGACCGCGGAGGCGGCTTCGTTTGTCGATTTCATCGTTTTTCGTTACGGCCGGAAGGCGTTGGCGTCGATGTACGCCGCCGACGGTTCCTTCAGCGCCGTCGTCAACGGTCTTTTCACGATTTCTGTCGATAGTCTTCAGACGCTCTGGCTCCAGACCGCGAGGCAGGGGGCGGCGCTTGATACTACCGGCAGCAGACAATAGACTCGAGTCTCTCTCGCAGAGAAAGGTGCATCATGGCTGACGAAACCTGGTCTACAGGTATCACCGATATCGGGCCCGGCAAGATCCGCGTTCGCGGTTTTGCCATCACCGATATCATGGAAAAACTCTCCTACGCCGAGACCGTCTATCTGATTCTCAAGGGGCAACTCCCGACCCCCGCCGAGGCTGCTCTCATGAACGCCATCCTCGTATCGTCGATCGACCACGGCGCCTCACCGCCGTCGGTGCTCGGCGCCCGCACCGTCGTATCGGGCGGCAACTCGCTCAACGCGGCGATCGCCGGCGGCGTGCTCGTTATCGGCGACACCCACGGCGGCGCGATCGAACAGTCGGCGAGGCTTTTGCAGGAGTGGGTGAAGAAGGGCGATGACCTCCCGGCCGTCGCCGGTGAGCTGGTGAACTGGCTGAAGGTGAACAAAATGCGGATGCCCGGGTTCGGCCACCGCCTGCACAATGTCGACCCCCGCACGGCCAAGCTTTTCGGTATCGCCGCGAAACACGGCTACAGCGGCCGCCACATCGAACTGTGCCAGGCGATCGAGAAGGCGCTGCAGGACAAGCTCGGCAAGGCGCTCCCGATCAATGTCGACGGCGCCATCGCCGCCGTCATCTCCGACATGGGGTTCGACTGGCGTCTCGGCAAAGGATTCTTCATCATCTCCCGCGTGCCCGGCCTCCTGGCCCACGCCTACGAGGAAATGACCCGCGAGAAGCCGATGCGGCGTCTCGGCCCGCCGCCGTTCACCTACGACGGTCCTCCCGAGCAGGAGATTCCGTAAGCTGTCATTTCGCAGAGTGCCGGCATTACGAACTATGCAAGAACGCCGCCCCGATCATGTGATCGAGGCGGCGTCTTCGTATTCGGTCGTGGGGTCGCGAAACGGGCTAGACGGCTTGTGTCTGCCGACGCTGATTGTTCGCGATTGTATTCACGATCGAGACTAGAAAACCGAACATGGCGATCCACAGGACATCGCCGGCCGCCAGAATCGCCATGCCGAGCCTGACGCCGGACAACGTCGTGGGCCTGTTCAGCGCAAAGCGGCCCGTGAACCAGGCAACACCTGCCAGCAACCAGAGCGCCCACCATATCCGAACCTGAGCGTTTCCGGGAGCGTGCGGCCAGCCTTCCGGGTCGGCGCTGACCCGCCAGAGTTCCGACATCACCTCATACGGCCGCACCAGCATAGCCACCGGTATCAAATCCCAGCCGGCTGCCCAGCCGCTCGAGAATTCCATTGTCTGTGCGGTCAGTCGGTGGCAGTTCTCGCTGGCGAGGAATTTCCAGCGAAGGAACATGCCGAAAGTGAGCAGGAAGAGCAGCCGCCAGAGCAGGGTGACCCAGGAAATCTGAGAGTAGCGGTCGATGACCTCGTTCAGGCTCAGATTGTTGAACGCGAAAAAGCGAAATGCCGACAGATGCGTCTGGAGCAAATAGAGGCTGGCCGCCATCGTGATCCAGAAAAGGACCGTTACCGCCAGCGTCGTCCCCTTGAACTGATCGTGCAATTGAATCCCCGCCCGGCGGGGTGCTGATGGACTATCGGACATGTGTGCTCTCCCGCTGCTGATTGCCTTTCCGCCATTCTGTAATCGTCAGGATGGGCGGTGACGAATTTTCCGTGTCCGGTGCTGCTGTGATGGAATATACAATTCGCCAAGCGAATTGACAAGGGGCCTCGCGGCGTTGCGCCCGCCCCGCTCGAATCGGGGCTACATCCAGTTCTTCTTCTTGAAAAACGCCACGAGGCTCAGCGCCACCCCGATCACCACCAGCCAGAACAGGGGATAACCGTACTTGAAGCCCAGTTCGGGAAGATTGAACGCGCTCACGCTCCGGTCGAAATTCATCCCGTAGACCCCCGCGAGGAAGCCGAGCGGGATGAAAATCACGCCGATAATCGTCAGCACCTTCATCACTTCGTTCATCCGGTTGCTGACACTCGATAGATAAATATCGAGCAGGCCGGCCGCCATGTCGCGAAGCGTTTCGACCGTGTCGATCACCTGGATCGTGTGATCGTAAAGATCGCGCAGGTACGGATCGGTGGTGTCGTGAATGAGCGACGAATCGGTCCGGCTCAGGTTGCCGATCGCCTCCCGCAGCGGCCAGACCGCGCGCCGGAACACGAGCAGCTCCCGCTTGATTTCGAAGATCGTCTGCAAGTGGCCGGGTTTCGGATTCTTGACCAGCTCGTCCTGAATCGACTCGAGCTTATCGCCGACCTGCTCCAGCGTGACGAAGTAGTCGTCCACGAGCGCATCCATGAGGGTGTAGGCGAGATAGTCGGAATTCATGAAGCGGACCCGTGGCACGGTCTTTTTCAGTCGGTCGCGAACCGCCTCAAACGGGCTGCCCTCGCGCTCCTGGAACGAAATGACCGCGTTGGCGGTGAATATGATCGTCATCTGCTCGCTGCCCAGCGAAGCGTCCTTTTCATTCAGGATCAGCCGCTTCAGGATCACCACAATCTTGTCGCCGAGATCCTCGACCGTCGGGCGAACCGCCGTATTGGCGATGTCCTCGGTAATAAGCGGGTGAAGGCCGAGCTTCTCGCCGAGGTGTTCGATGACACTGACATCGTGAATCCCATACACCTTGAGCCAGTTGACTGTCGGCGCCTCGACCAGCGGGAAACAGTCGTCGGGCCGCTCGACTCGCTGTTCGGTCAGGTTCTCGGCGTCGTAGCGGATACAGTCGATCTCGACTTTCTGCGTCCGGTCGCGGCCGACATAGACCACCGCGCCCGGTCTGAGTCCGGCCTTTTTGCTGTGTCTCGGGACAATTCGCGCCATGCGGGAGAGCCTCCTTTCATCGGAAAGGAGCGCTCGGACGGCGGCAGGGGCAAGTTTTAATCGGTGGCGGTTGGGAACGGGCGCGGAGGGCAAAAAAACAGGGCGGATCAATTCGATCCGCCCTGAGAGAGCGAAGCGGTAAACAACCGGATTCGTGCTCTGATCAGGCCACGCCGGCCGGCTCGCGGGGCGAGGTCGGCTGGGTGGGCGGGATGGTCGGGGTCGACGACTCGCCGAACGCCAGAACGCCCAGAGCGACGAAATTGATGAACGGCAGGAGGCAGAGAATGCCCCAGATCGGGTGCTTGCCCACCGCCTTGGCGATATCGGTCCAGACGATCGCCGCGATCACGATGTTCACGATCGGGATCATCATGAAGATGAACCAGTACATCGGCCGCGAGGCGCACTTGAGGGAGAGCAAGACGTTCAGGATCGGGACAAAGCCCCACCACGCCTCATTGTGACAGCGGCATTTCTGCGCGATCTTGTAGAGCGCGACCGCAAAAAAGAGATACAGCACGGCGAAGGCAGCCCAGAAAAGGCCGCCAAACAGCGCCACGCTTCCGTTGTAACCAGACTCATACATGCCTGTTCCTCCTCGGGAATGCTTGAAACTACTGATTCTGTAGTGCAAGTTGCTCGGCTGCGTTTGTCTCTCTAATATCGACCGGGTCGAACCACATCTTGACGACTTTTGTCGCCCTTTGCGCAATGTTTGCACACCGGATCGAGGTCCCCGCGCCGCCCACTAATTCCTTGTCTGCGATTCGCTTATTCCGTATGTTGGCCCCCATGAACCTGATCAAAGACAAAATATCCCAGAGTTTCGGCCTTCTCGACGCACTCGATATCGACCTCTGGCTGATATTCGTCCGGGAGACCTCGATGCAGGCCGATCCGGCCCTGGCCATGGTGGTCGGGCACGAATCCACCTGGCCGTCGTTTTTCGCCTACACCCGCACCGGCGAAGCGATCGCCATGGTGGGCAATTTCGACGAGGCCAATTATGTCCGGTCCGGCTGCTTCAGCGAGGTGGTCACCTACACCGCCGGGGTCGCCGACGATTTCCGCAAGCTGATCGCCCGACTTGATCCACAGCGAATCGCCGTCAATTATTCGCTCGACAACCCGGCGGCCGACGGCATCACCCACGGCATGTTTTTGCTGCTGCAGTCGTATATCGAGGGCACGCCGTA
>CAYPYM010000161.1:0-6867 GCA_964414435.1 uncultured Ignavibacteriales bacterium
TGATGGCAGGC
Source organism: uncultured Ignavibacteriales bacterium (assembly GCA_964414435.1). Classification (GTDB taxonomy): domain Bacteria; phylum Zixibacteria; class MSB-5A5; order GN15; family FEB-12; genus JAGNLV01. Next base: position 12 of record CAYPYM010000161.1, read on the forward strand.
CTCGCACCTGGTCGACGGATACGACAGATCCCCGCGCGGCAGACCGGTGTGGCAGCTCTGGCAGTCGACCAGCGCGTGCGCGCCCATCATCGGGAAATCGGTGTCCATGTGAATCCGGATCGGGTCGAGTACGGTCCAGCCGCCCGGCGTGTGGCACCGCTCGCAGTCGGAGCCGAGCTTCGCCTCGTGGATGTCCTGGTGGCAACTCACGCAATCACGCCGGACCCTGGAGAAATCCTTCAGCGTGTGACAGTCGATGCAGCTCAATCCCTTGTGTTTCTCCTCGAGCACGAAACCGGTCGTGGCGTGGTCGAACCGCACCTCCTTGAACGATTCCATGGTGTGGCAGGTCTGGCAGTCGCGCTTCATCACCTCGTGCGGGTTGTCCTGGGCCATTGCCGGGGCGGCGAGCACGATCGCGACCGCGATCAATCGAAGTATCGGCGTGAGATGCTTCATATCTACCTCATTCCAGCGGGGAGAGCGTCCGGCCGTTCATGTGGCAGGACCTGCAGTCAGTATCGAGACCGCGATACCGGGTCACGGAGGCGCCGTCGATCGCGACGGTCGTATGGCATCCGTCGCACTTGACTCGCTTGTGGGCGCCGACGAGCTTGTATTCCGTGTCGCTATCGTGGTTGAATTTCAGCTTGTGCCAGTCATCGATATTGTGGCAGTCGGTGCACTGCCTGACCGGCTCGCCGACCGCAAACTGGCCGCGATGAATATCGGTGTGGCAACCGGTGCAGGTGAAGTCCTCCACGGTGAAGACGCGATATTCGCCCTTGCTGTCGGTCGCCGTCTTGTGGCAGGCGATACACGGCTGCGCGAGATGCGCCCCGGCCAGTTGGAACTTCGTCTTCTGGTGGTCGGCGATCGTGTACAGCGCCGGCAGGAATCCGTCGACCGTGTGGCAGGCTTCGCACTTACCCCCGTCGGCGCGTGAGGCGAACTGTCCGCGGTGGATATCGGAATGACAATCGACACACCGGTCATGCTTCATCGGGCCGAGGACCGTACCGGACCTATGGCATTTGTCGCAGGCAACGGCGGTGTGGCGACCACGCAAGGGAAAAGCGGTTTTGTCATGGTTGAAGTCGCCCTTGACCATGGTGAGCTGTTTCCAGCCCGAGGTCTGATGGCACTGGGTGCAGTCGGCCCCGAACTTGCCTTCGTGCTTGTCGCGGTGGCAATTGGTGCAGACTTTGTGAGCGAGACCGGTATAGGTGACATAAACCGCTTTCTTCGGATCGGTCGTGTTCGGATCGGCTTGACTCTTGTGGCACTTGGCGCAGTCGACCCGGCGGTGCTTGCCGGTCAGGACAAAGGCCGTGCGATTGTGGTCGAACCCGGTGGCCGGTTTCCACTTGTCCTGCGTGTGGCACTTCAGGCAGTTGTCGCCGAGCTGGGCGCGGTGCTGATCGACATGGCAGCTCAGGCAATCGCGGCGCAAGCCGAAATAGGTCCGGGTCAGGTCGATACTTTGATCTTCCGCTCGGAGCGGTTCTTTGATATTGCCCGGCTGATGGCAATCGCGGCACTGGAGCGTGGCATGTTTGCCTTCCAGGGTGAAACCGGTCGAGGTGTGATCGAATTTCTTGATTCCGCCCGGCCAGGTGACCAGCTTGAATTCACGTCCGGCGTGATCGCTGTGACATTCGAAGCAGGCTTTCCCCTCGACCGTGACATATCTATGGTGCAGTCCGGCGCCGGCCTTGATCCGGGCCCGAACTGTAGTGTGACAGGCGAGACACTTGTCGGCGCTGGGGCCTTCACCTAGCTCGTGGCACTTGGTGCAGTTGGTAAGGCCTTCGAGCGACTCGTGCGGCGACGCCAACTTGCCCGGTGAAAGCTGGGCATGGACCGGGGCCAGGCCGAAGACGATCAGGGCGAGAATCACCGCTGCGACGAGTTTCGGTACCCGCCGGATGTGGCTGAGAGTCGTGGTCATATCAGAATATCCACCGGTAGCCCATGAGGACCGCGACCGTCACATGAATGAACATGATCAGGATCATCACATACGCAAACGGCTTGTGGATGACATGCCAGTAATGGAAGAAATTGGTGACCGTTTCCAGGAAGGCCCGCCGCCGGGTGAGGAGCGACTTGCGCCGGGCCAGGATCACGATCTGACTGACCGCTTTCGGCGGGATACCGGGGTGCGCCCGGCGGATATATTTGCGCAACCGACGCGAGCGGAACGGCCGGGTGAAATCGTAGCCGAGCAGGCGCAGCAGCGCCATAAATCCACGCGTCCGTTTGCCCTCGCCCACCCGCGCATACGAGTCGATCTTGATCATCACGGCGGTCGGCACCTGATACTGAGTCTGCAGCGTCTCGCCGAGCGACTCGATCCGCTGATCGATCTGGCGGGCCGAAAGCGCCACCCCCGATTCATCGCGGGGCATCTGCATATAGATGTACCGGCCGAAGAAGCCGCTGATCATCACCGCCATCATCGAGAAATAGCTGATTGATACGATCCCGCCGAATTTCATCGCCGTGTGCAGGGTGATAAAAAGCGGTCCCATAATCCCGAACCAGATATGGATGTCGAGCCAGCGGGCGGTCTTGCCGAACCGCAGAAAGAACCGTCCGCGCTTGCGCGCCGAATAGAGAAACAGCAACAGGATCATGCTGCTGCCGACAATACCGAGCCCGTGACCGTACAGCCCGCCCGGTTTCAGCAGGGCATGCTGCTCGAGATGCGGGCGTTCGGAAACCGGCGTGCGATAGTAATCGTAACCGTGCCAGCCGAACCACGCCAGCGCCGCGAAGCCGCTCAGATAGAGTATGACGAGGAGCGTCTTGAACATGCCGGTCCCTTACCCCACGCCGAATTTCGTCTCGACCTCGATCCCGATCTGCCTGAGAAAACCGGTCGGCAGTTCGCCGCCGATAAAGACAAAGACAAAGTCGTTCGGAAGGACAACCGGGTTGCCGCGCTGGGTCAGGGTGACCGTGTCGTTCCCGATCTCGGTAACTTCGGATTCCATGTAGGTAGTCACCCAGCCGCTGTCGATGGCCGCTTCGATCCGCTCGCCGTTTTTCTCCTTGATGCGGGAGAAGGCAGCCTTGCGATACGACAGCGCCACGGTAGTGCCTTCCTGCTCGCCAAGAGAGAGGGCGGCTTCGACGGCGCTGTCACCGCCGCCGACCACGAGCAGCTTTCGATTCTGGTACTGCTCCGGGTCAAGCAGCTTGTAGGCGACTTTGGTCGACCGCTCGCCTTTCACCCCGAGCCGGCGCGGTGTGCCGCGCCGTCCGATCGCGAGGAGCACTTTCGACGCCGCGTACGTTCCGCCCGATGACCTTATGACAAAGTGGCCGTTATTCCGCTCGACCGCCTTGACCTTCTCGCGGCAGTTAACCTTGATGCCGGTCTCGGCGAGAATGCTCTGCCACAGGTCCATCAGTTCTTCTTTCCGGAATTCACGCCGCTTGTACGGACCGTACAGCGGAATCACCATCGGGTGGCTCATCACCAGTTTTTGCCGGGGGTAGGACAGGACCGCCCCGCCGATATCTTCTTCCTGTTCAAGCGTGATCGAACGAAGCCCGAGTTTTTTCGCCTGCAGCGTGGCCGCCAGTCCGGCCGGGCCGGCCCCGATGATGGCGAGGTCATGGATATCGTCGTGCCTGCCGCGGCCGAGCGATTTGGCGATATAGTCAACCGCCTCGCTTCCCTGCGTGATCGCATTCCGAATGAGGCCCATACCGCCCAGCTCGCCGGCGATAAAGACGCCGTGCACGTTCGTCTCAAAGGTCTCGCTGACTGTCGGAATCTCCACCCCGCGCCGCTCGGTGCCGAACACGAGCGATATCGCCTCGACCGGGCAGGCCGACAAACAGGCGCCATGGCCGATACACCTGGTCGGCGACACCAGTTCGGCCCGGCCGCCCACGATGCCGAGGATGCCCTTTTCCGGGCAGGCCTCGATACACGCCCCGGTAGCGATGCAGCGGTTGGGATCGACTCGGGGATGGAGCGAAACGGGCTCGGTCAGGCCGGCCTGAAAGGCGTGCGCGATATTCTCTTCGGCCGCCGAGACTTTCCGTCGGTACCGAAGAAAGTAGATGAGCGGTATGGCGATAGCAACGGCGATCACCGCCCAGGTCACGAGCTCGTCGAGCATCATCGGATTCCGATCACAATTTCGGGGTTCGGGCCTGGTTCAGTAAGCAGTATGGTAAGGAGGAGTGGCGGCGTCTCCCACAGGAATCGATCTATCTATCATACTCTCTAAATCGGCCTTTGGCGGTATAAAATTGACAAAATTCATCCTACTTATCTCGTCAATTACCGTATGGGTACGAAGGCCGGTCCACCGAGATTCGCACCCGGTCCGATCAAATCCCCGGGGGGAGTTTTGCCCCCGTCTGAGCGCAGTCCGAAAAGTCTTGACAAACAAGGGGATTCCGGCTTTCGTAAATATGTACACAAGGGGTATATAAAGTGTATTTTCGCTGAATCGACCCCCCGGGACCGGGACTAACAGGCCGGTAGCGGCCGTCGACGCCCCACCGAGCGTTTCGGGCCGCGAGGTTTGCCGGACCCAGTTACTCGCAGGGTGGATAGCCGCCGATACAGAGAGCTTTCGAAAATCACACCACCAGGTTCCGGCGGTCAATCGTAATAGACTGGATCAACATCAACTCATCATACTACTTCCGGAGGAAACGGAAACCATGCGTTACGTGCTAAGGATTTTCTCAATGGTCGTCGCGATTGTCGCTCTGGCGTCATTCGCGTCGGCTACGGTTCCCCAACTCATCAGTTTTCAGGGGCGAGTCACGAACGCCGCCGGTGATCCCGCTCCTGACGGTAACTACACGATCGGTGTGACCATTTACGACGCCGCGGTCGGCGGCGAATCGAAGTGGTCGGAGACTCATGTCGACGTGCCGGTGACCGGCGGCGTGTTCAGTATCGTCCTCGGCGCCTCGGTGCCGCTCACCGACACGGTGTTCAGCGGCGCCACCCGGTATGTCGAAATTTCGGTCAACGGTGAAGCGATCGCGCCACGCACCCAGATCACTTCGGTGGGCTACGCCCAGCGGGTCGGCACCATCGACGGGTCGACCGGCGGCACGGTGCTTGGCGGCGCCTCGTTCGTCGATTCCACCGCCGCCCGGGCCTCTATCTCACGGGTGGAAATTTCGTTCGGCGACGGCGGCGGGATCTCGCTGTACGACCCGGTTGATTCCAAGGCCGCAGGCGACCCGATCAAGCGGGTGACGATGGGCAAGACCGGGATCGTGATGTACGGCGCAACCGAGTCGGACACGACCCTCTTTGTCGCGCCCAACGGTGATATTGTCGGTCAGGGCCAGATCACCATGGGTGAAAACAGCAGCCCCGGCTGGCAAACCAGTGTGCTCGGGTTCCAGAACACCGCCAACGGCGACTCGTCCGCGATCGGCGGCGGCTCAGCCAACGTCACCAACGGACCGATTTCGGTGATCGCCGGCGGCCACGCCAACACCACCGAAGGGGAAGGATCCGTTATCTCGGGCGGCGCTACCAACGATGCCGCCGGTAATTACGCGACCGTGAGCGGCGGCCAGTTCAACACCGCCGACGGTGACTACGGCGTCGTACCGGGTGGACAGTCGAACAGTGCCGACGCCCCGAACAGCTACGCGGCCGGTCACCGGGCCAAGGCGGTCAACGGCGGGTCGTTCGTCTGGGCTGACCAGACCGACGAAGATTTCACGTCGACCGCCGACGACCAGTTTATCATCCGGGCGGCCGGCGGTGTCGGGATCGGCACCAATACACCGACCGGGCAGCTCGAGGTGGCTGGCGCCCCCGGCGACAGCTCGGTGACGTTGCCGGACGACGCCGTATCGGCGCGGGAGATCATGGATGAGCCGGGCCTGGCGGCCCGGCGCGGCAGCCAGACCGTCTCGCTGGTGCAGAGTTCCAGCGGAATGCAGACGCTGTTGACCGTCTCGATTACCACGCCGGCCGACGGCTTCGTCATGCTGCAGGGGGGCGGAACGTTCCAGGGGTCCGGGACTTCCGGCGCGAACTTCGCCTACATGCAGATCGACGATACCGAGGGCGGCTTGCCGGCCAGCCCGTACTATGCACTGGCTGGTAACGGCGACCACGACTCGCCCAACAAGCAGCACTTCTTCCCGATGTCGGTGCAGCGGGTCTACCAGCTGCCGGCCGGGACTTACACGTTCTATCTCGAGGCGCAAGCCTCCCCCAACAACGACAGCGACGCAATAGGAGCGATCATGAATTCGTTCCTCAGCGCCATGTTCCTGCCGACCGCCTACGGTCAGGTGCAGACCGGCGCCAATGCGAACGTGTCGGGAGGGGCGAGGTAACGAACTGTTGACAGGGAGATATTGGAAACGGCGGGTGGCACTGACACCCGCCGTTTTTTATTGGTCGGACCTGACTCGATGATAGCGGAACTCCAGCTCACCCTCTTCCCCACCGTGGCTCACACGCACGTGCACCAGCAACGTGTCGGCATCGACCCGGCGCATCGTGAGGCCGTCGAACCAGGCGACAGCGGTATCGAGCTTGAGCAGCGGGAACGAGACGACCTCATCTTTGCCTTCCCAGCCGGTGAGGTCGGTATTGAAATGCTTGAGCCGGAGTTCGACACGGTCTTCCAACTCGATCAGGCTCACGATCTCGTAGAAGGACGTCTCGTTGTTCTTGACGAGGCGAAACGAGCCCATCATCGCGTCGCCGAGCGGTGGACTCCAGATTTCCTCCGCTGTTCCGCCGAGCGCCTCGCCCTGCCAGTGACCGACGATGAAATCGAATGACGCGATCGGGGCATGAATCGGCGAAGTTGTCGAGTCGGCGGTGATCGTATTCATGGCT
>CAYPYM010000162.1:0-6835 GCA_964414435.1 uncultured Ignavibacteriales bacterium
CGGAGCCCATGCGGGCGCCGCCCTGGGTGATGAAACCGGGCCGCACCATCAGCAGGTTGGTGCCGAGGCCGTTGATGGTCGACTGAATTCTCTGCTGGCTGCCGTCGCCGATCGCCACCATGACGATCACGGCGCCGACACCGATAATGATGCCGAGTGACGTCAGCAACGAACGCATCCGGTTGCGCATGATACTCCGTCCGGCGGCGCGGAGAAGTCGAGTCATCGATAACATGTTATGCCTCCTCCCCGTCTTCGTCTGCGCGTTCCCGTTTCAACGCCTCGAGATCTTCCGCGGCGTTGCGGCGGTTGGTCACCGGAATGTCGCGGGTGATGCGACCGTCGCGCAACGCCACGATCCGCCGAGAATATCTGGCGACATCCGGCTCGTGGGTGACGACGACAATCGTCACGCCCTCGTCGTTGAGTTCCTGGAAGAGGGCCATGATTTCTACCGAGGTCCGGCTGTCGAGGTTGCCGGTCGGTTCGTCGGCGAGCACCAGCGACGGTTTGTTGACCAGGGCGCGGGCGATCGCCACGCGCTGCTGCTGACCGCCGGAAAGCTGTGACGGTGAATGATCGAGCCGGTCGGCGAGGCCGACCCGGGTGAGGGCCCCGATCGCCGCCTGACGATGTGCCGCGGTGTGGTTGCGGCGGTCGTAAAAGAGCGGCAGTTCGACGTTTTCAAGGGCGGTCGTGCGCGCGAGCAGGTTGAATCCCTGAAATACGAATCCGATTTTCCGATTGCGAATCGCCGCCCGCCGGTTCTTGCTGAGGCCGTCGACCCGCTCGCCGTCGAGGAGGTATTCGCCCGAGGTCGGCGAGTCGAGACAGCCGAGCAGATTCATGAAAGTCGACTTGCCCGAGCCGGACGATCCCATGATCGCGACAAACTCACCGGGCGCGATCGCCAGATCGATCCCCTGCAGTGCGTGAACGGCGATATCGCCGACCTGAAAGGTGCGCACGATATGCCTCACCTCGATCACCGGAGTTGCGGTCGCGATGTCTGGGGCGTATGTGGCCGGTTGCTGCTCCATGCCTACAACCTCGGTCCGAACCGCATGCCCCGGCGCAGATCGGTCTGCCCGTTGGAGGCGGACGAACCGGTACTCTCGCCGACAATGATCTTCATGCCGTCGGTCAGCACCCGTGAGCGCAGCACTTCGGTGTTGGTGCCGTCGCTGATGCCGGTCCGCAGCGGGGCCATGGCCAGTTGCCCGGTTGAGTCGAGATACCAGACGGCGCTGCCGCCGCGGTGGTTGCGGCCGGACATTCCGCCCGGGCCGGCAAACCCGCCGCCGAAACCCCCGGGGGCGCCGCCGAACGACGGCCGCTCGCCTGACTGAGCACCGGTGCTGTCGGGTCCGCCGGGAGCACCTTCCTTCGCCCGCGCTTCATGCTCCTGTTCCATCCGCTTCTGAAACGCCGCCAACTGAGCGGCATCGGGGCGGAACCGCAGCGCTTTGCTCGGGATGAGGAGGACATCGTTGCGACTCTCGGTGACAAAATCGAGGGTTGCGGTCATGCCGGGCAGCAGGTACCCCTCGTCGTTGTCGGCCTCGACCACCGCGGTATAGGTGACCACGTTTGAGATTGTCTGAGGCTGCAACCGCACCTGTTTCACCCGGCCGGTAAACTCTTTGTCGGTATAGGTGGCGACGGTGAACCGCACCGGCTGGCCGACCTCGATCTGCCCGATGTCGCTTTCGTCGACATCAGCCAGAATCTCCATTTTGGAAAGATTCTCGGCGATCACGAACAGAGTCGGGGTCGAGAGACTGGCCGCCACGGTCTGGCCCGCCTCGACATTGCGGCTGATCACAATGCCGTTAATAGGCGACCGAATCACGGCGTACTGGAGGTTGCGCTTGGCCCGCATCAGAGCGGCGTCCATCGATTTGAGCGAAGCCTGCTGCGTCTTCAGGGCGACCTGATACGGCAGGTACTCAGCATCGGAGATCATGCCGCGGTCGAACAGCGCTTTGTTGCGCTCGTAGTCGGCCTTGGCCTGCGTAAGCTGGGCGTTGGTGCGGTCGAGATTCGCCTCGGCATCCATCACCGCCGCACTGAGCAGGGTGGTATCGAGCACCGCCAGGATCTGGCCGGCGCGAACGGTATCGTTGAAATCGACATAGACCGAGTCGATCGTGCCCGACACCTGCGTGCCGACATCGATCGTCGTCACCGGTGAGAGGGTACCGGTGGCGGAGACGGTGGTTTCAATGTTGCCCTTGGAGACGGTGGCGAAATCGTAGGTGGTTTCGGTCTTGCCGGGCATGCCGTAGATCAGGAAGTAGGCGCCGACTACGATCACGACAACTACCACGAGATATACGAAGAGCTTTTTCTTCATGAGTTTATCCTCTGTCCGAAAACATATATTTCTCTATCCTTAAACCGCTGTCATAAGACCGTGGGTCGCGCAAATCGGATTAATCCGCACCGAAAAATGCTGATATTAATGTAGGAGGGGTGGCTCGGACGTCGCCGGGCGGGCTTCTCAGCGGGCCAGCGCGTGCACCTCTTGGACCAGACCGGCCCGGTTGTCGTGACGGTAGAAGGCGGAGCCCATCACGAGGATATCGGCGCCGGCGGCGACCACGCGCGACGCATTGCCGCCGTCCACACCGCCGTCGACAGCAATCTGCGTCTTCAAGCCATGCTTGTCGATATACTCGCGAGCGACCGCTACCGTGGTCAGGGCCACCTCGATAAACTCTTGCCCGCCAAAGCCGGGGAACACCGACATGACCAGCAGCCGGTCGCACAGTTCGAGGTAGGGCAGGACGAGATCGGCGGTTTTGTCCGGGTTGAGCGAAATACCGGCCTGCACGCCCATTTCGTGCAGGTTGGCGAGGTGTTCGGTCGGATCGGGATGGACCTCGATGTGGAAGGTGATTGCGTCGGCCCCCGCCTTGACAAACGGCACGAAAAAGTCCTCCGGGTTGGTCAGCATGAGGTGGACATCGAGCGGCAGTTCGGTCAACCGGTTGATCGTCTTGACGATCCCGGGACCGTAGGAGATGTTCGGCACGAAGTGGCCGTCCATGATGTCGAGGTGCAACTCATCGGCGCCGACCCGCACCGAGTCGGCGATTTCGTCGCCGAGCCGGCTGAAGTCGGCCGCGAGGACGGAGGGGGCTATCTGTATCATCCGTTCAACATATGCCAATTGTCCCCGATTGGCAAGTGTCGCGGCGGGTCCGGGAGCGGTCGCCGGAAAACGGGCACATCTACCGCGCCACGGTGTTGTAATAATGTACAGCGGCCGCGAGTGCGGTCGTCGTGCGGTTTCGGTCGGAGCCGCGCAGGCCACTTCGACTCCCCGGGCCGGCCGTTCGACCGCCAACCGGCGCCAGCTTGCATCAGCCCTTTCGCCCTTCTCCCCCATCGCTTTCTCAGCCTTCGCCCTGGACGATCGGCAGACCCAATTGTAGAGAGGATAGCATGGACCCGTATTCAACGTCATGGACGATCGGAATCGATCTCGGCGGAACCAAAATCAAGGCGGCCCTGGTCGATCCCGATGCCGTCGTCAGGCATTCTGTACGTCGCCCGACCGATGTCGACGACGGCGCCGATGCAGTCGTGAAAGAGATCGCCGAAATGGTCGCCGAGCTGCGGGGCATGGCCGAGGGGCACGATATCGCGGGGGTGGGAATCGGCGTCGCGGGCCAGGTGGATGCCGACACCGGAATCGTCCGACTGGCCCCGAATCTCGACTGGCACGACTACCCGCTGCAGGAACGGCTGCATGACGCCCTCGACCTGCCGGTGGCGGTGGTCAACGATGTCCGGGCGGCGACGTACGGCGAATGGCAATACGGCGCCGGAAAAGGCGCCCAGGATCTGGTCTGTATCTTTGTCGGCACCGGGGTCGGCGGCGGCGTGGTGACAAACGGACATTTGATGTCGGGCGCCGCCAACAGCGCCGGGGAACTGGGACATACGACGGTCGACTTGCACGGGCCGCAGTGCCGCTGCCCCAATCACGGCTGCCTCGAGGCGTACGCCGGCGGCTGGGCGATCGCCAGCCGGGCCAAAGCGCTGGTCCGGGCCGACCACAAGTCGGGCCGGGTGTTGCTCGGCCTGGTCGACGGTCGGGTGGAAGAGATCACCGGCGCCACGGTTTCTGAGGCGTTTCGGCGGTCCGATCCGCTCGCGGTGGAAATTATCGATGAAGCGGTCGAAGCGCTCGTGGCCGGTTGTGTGACGTTCGTCAACGCTTTCAGCCCGCGCCGGATCATATTCGGCGGCGGCGTGATCGAGGGTCTCCCGCAACTGATCGCCCGGGTCGAACAGGGGGTGCGCAGCCGGGCCCTGCCGATTGCGGCGGAAGCACTCGAGATAGTCAAGGCTGCTCTCGGCGAGGATGCCGGCGTGATCGGCGCGGCGGGGATCGCCGGCAAGGTGCAAAGCGAAAAGGAAGGGAATAAGGTATGAGCAAGCACGCCGATCTCGAAGAACTCTGCATAAACACGATTCGCTTTCTCGCGGTAGATGCGGTTCAGAAGGCTGAGTCGGGGCATCCCGGCATGCCGATGGGCGCGGCCCCGATGGCGTACGCGCTGTGGACCCGCTTCATGAAATACAATCCGGCCAACCCCGACTGGTTCGACCGCGACCGCTTCATTCTCTCGGCCGGGCACGGTTCCATGCTCCTCTACGCGATGCTGCACCTGACCGGCTACGACCTGTCGCTCGAGGATCTCAAGAACTTCCGGCAGTGGGGCAGCATTACGCCGGGCCACCCGGAGCGGGTGCACACACCCGGGGTTGAAGTCACGACCGGGCCGCTCGGCCAGGGATTCGCCAACGGGGTTGGTATGGCGATCGCCGAGTCGCATCTCGCGGAGCGGTTCAATCGACCGGGCCACGAAATCATCCACCACCATACGTATGGGATTGTCAGCGACGGCGACATCATGGAAGGAGTGGCGGCGGAAGCGGCCTCGCTGGCCGGACATCTCCGGCTCGGCAAGCTGATATACCTCTACGACGCAAACCATATCACGCTATCGGCCGCAACCGACCTGACCCTTACGGAGAATGTGGCCGCCCGCTTCGACGCGTACGGCTGGCACACCCAGACGGTCGATGACGGCAACGATGTCGCCGCGATCGCGGCGGCGGTCGACCACGCGCGGGAAGAAGCCGAGCGACCGTCGTTGATCGTCGTACGGACTCACATCGGTTATGGCTCGCCGAACAAGCAGGATACGTTCGAGGCCCACGGCAGCCCGCTCGGCGCCGAGGAAGTGAAGAAGACAAAACGCAATCTCGGGTGGCCGTTGGAGCCGTCGTTTTATATCCCCGAGGAGGTGGAGACGTGTTTTCTCGAGGCGCGGCGACGCGGCAAAGTGGAAGAGGACGCATGGAAGACGCGATTCGAGAAGTACCGGGACAAGTATCCCAAATTCGCGGCCGAACTCGAGGCGATAATCGCCGGTGACCTTCCGGAGGGCTGGGCGACCGATCGGCCGGTCTTTGAAGCGAAGGACGGCAAGATGGCGACGCGCAAAGCATCGGAGACGGCGCTCAACGCGTTCGGCGCGAAAGTGCCGGCGCTGGTCGGCGGTTCGGCCGATCTGAATCCGTCGACCCATTCCGTGCTGAAAGGCGCGGGAAATTTCGAGTCACCGGATGGCGTGCGGGAAGGGGACCGACAGGGTGAGGTCGACGGCGGCTGGAATTACGGCGCCCGGAATTTTCATTTCGGGGTACGCGAGCATGCGATGGGTTCAGTCGCCAACGGTATCGCCGCGCACGGCGGCCTGCTGCCCTACACGGCGACGTTCCTCATATTTTCGGATTACATGCGGCCGACCATCCGTCTGGCCGCACTCATGAAGCTGCCCGTGAAATTCATCTTCACGCACGACAGCATCGGGCTGGGCGAAGACGGCCCGACCCATCAGCCGATCGAGCAGGTCGCCAGCCTTCGGGCAATCCCCGATCTGGTTGTCCTGCGTCCGGCCGACGCCAACGAAACGTCGGTGGCGTGGGAGATCGCGATCGAGTCGAAGGACCGTCCGGTTGCGCTTGTCTTCTCGCGGCAGAAGCTCCCGGTGCTCGACCAGGCGAAGTACGCATCGGCCGACAACGTTCGCAAGGGTGCCTATGTCCTCTCCGACAGCAAGGGCACGCCCGACCTGATCCTGATCGCGACCGGATCGGAGGTGGCGCTGGCGCTCGAGGCACAGGTGGAACTGACCGGGCAGAATGTAAACGTACGGGTCGTCTCGATGCCGAGCTGGGAACTGTTCGAGGCCCAGGACGAGAAGTATCGTGAGTCGGTGCTGCCGCCCGAAGTAACGGCGCGGCTGGCGATCGAAGCGGGTTCGCCGCTCGGCTGGCACAGATGGGTGGGTGATCGGGGTGGTATCATTGCGGTCGATCGCTTCGGCGCCTCGGCGCCGGGCGGTCGAGTAATGGAGGAGTATGGCTTCAGCGTACACAACGTGATCGAACGCGCCACGAAGTTGCTGCGCGAGCGGGCGACCGCGTGAGAACGGCTGAAGCATTGACCATTTGTACGGCATCGGTGATCGAGGAAAGGATCAGTTCATGAATACCAACCGCGTTAAGCAGATTCAGCAGTTCGGGCAGAGTATCTGGCTCGACTATCTTCGCCGGGGCATGATCGAATCGGGCGAGCTGAGCGACTTGATCGAGAACGACGGCCTGCGCGGGGTGACGTCGAACCCGGCCATATTCGAAAAGGCGATCGACGGCAGCGACGATTACACCGCCGCGGTGCACGCCCTCGCCGAGCGAGGCAAGCGGGTCGATGAAATCTACCGCACGCTGACGGTCGAGGATGTCCGCCAGG
>CAYPYM010000163.1:0-6831 GCA_964414435.1 uncultured Ignavibacteriales bacterium
CTCTCGGTGGCGAACCACGCCACTTTCCCCGCGTGGAGCGTCTATACGATGAGCAAGCTGGCGCTTGAGGGATTCAGCCGCTGCCTGCGCGAGGAGCTGCGGCCCATAGGGATTCGGGTTGTTGACCTCTTCCCGGCGGCAACCGCGACCGACCTGTGGGATAAGGTGCCGGGTGAATGGTCTCGCGAGGCGATGCTGCCGCCCTCGGAAGTGGCCGAAGCGGTGGCGTATGTGCTGAATCGCCCCGAGGGCGTTCTGGTGGACAGCCTGAACGTGGGGCGGCTCGGGGGGAATCTGTAAGCGATTGTGAAGATCGGCAGATGAGGACATCGGCCGCACGGTAAAGACAAAAACGACCGGCTGCGGTTGATGCCGCCGGTCGTTTCTTATGCTACAATAGAGGGGATCTTACAGAAAATCGTTACGGATCTTTCCTGTTCCACAGGCAGACCCCGTCATTTCCCGATTCGGTCGATCTTGGTCGCCACGATAAAGTCATTGATCGACAGACCGCCGATGGCGTGGGTCCAGAGCGTGATCTTCACCTTATTCCAGCCGTGGATCAGGATATCGGGGTGATGCCCTTCTTCTTCGGCGATGTCGCCCACGCGGTTGACGAACGCCAGCGCCTCGGGGAAATCCGTGAACTGGAAATTCCGCTCCAGTCTCGCATCCTCGGGGATATCCCACGCGGCCACCTGCTCGAGATACGGTTCGAAATCGGCCCGCGTCATCGGGTCGACCCCGCCCTCGCAGGGAGCACACTTCATTTTCGTCAGCTTATCCATGAATCCTCTCATTCTCTCTCACTCGGGCGTTACAGCAGCCGGAGGCCGTCGTTGATGAGCTTGGTCAGCTCGGCGCGGTCGGCCGCCTTCTTCTCAAGGTAACGCGTCAGTTCGGCCTGCAGTTCCGGATAGAGGTTCTTGCCCTTGATGATCTCGAGGATTTCGAGCGAAAGCAGCCAGTCGCCGGGATATTGCGTTTTCAATTCGGCGGCCATTTCCGGCAACTTCGCGGTATCGAGTTTGCCGTCACGGCAGTCACGCACCTGGCTGTAGAGCTTGAACAGTTCTCGGGTGCGGGCGTCGTAGTCGACCTTCACGGTCCGCTCGCGCGGAACGAGAGCAATCTGCTGATAGGCGGTCTTGTCGGCGGCACCGGCAAAGACGGACTCGATCGTCCGACCGACCGCCATGTCGTAAACGCCCCACTCGGGCTTGAAAAGCGCCTCGCTGCCGCGATTGACGCTGCAGTCGGTAAAGGTGATAAGGACGACTTTGCCCTCGTGGCGAAGGATGCGTTCGACCCGGCCTTTCACCGTGACACCGCTCTCGAATTCGAGCGTCGCCTTCTTGCCGGTCGTGACCCCGGCCGACCCGAGGTCGCCGTCGGACATGTCCTCGAGCGGCGTCGCATTTCCCTTCAGCAGTCCGACCGGCGAACTGAATCCATCGGAGTGGTATGCCTTCCCGTGGCCCTCGAGCTGGGTGCTGTCGAGCGCGAGCGCGCTTGGGCCACTGGTGCGGATGTACCACTGCTGCGCGGCGCCCTTGTCGCAACGGCAGTCAACGAACACGCCCGATACCTGCACGCCCGATGAGAACTGGGCGGTGCAGACATTTTCACACTCGATCGCTTTGGTCAGGCCGGCACAACCGCCTACCCGGAAGGCCATGGACTCGGCGAATTGCTCGAGCACATCGGTGAGGTTCTGGAAATCGGGCGTAACGAACAGGTGCGGCTGCTTCGTGGTGATATCGAAGGCGTACTCCTGCGTGTCGAGATTGTAAGGCAGCTTCTTGACTTGATCGGTGAGGCAACTGGCCGATTCGCCGATCGACGAAAGCAGTCCGGCGCCGTATATCTTCGGATCATCGAGCGTCCCGATCAGACCGTACTCAACCGTCCACCAGTGAAGGCGCGACAGGCGGGCCATCTCCGATGGTTCGCCGAGATTGTTCTGCTTGTATTCGACATCTTTCTCAGCGGCGGCGACCTCTTCGGGGTCGGGATCGTCGAGTTCCTTGAGAATCGAGAGGTGGCGGATCGCTTCGTACAGCTCGAAATCTTTCTTGGATGACATCGCCCTGGCGCCGACCGCGCCGATCTGCCGCAGATATTCGGCGTAGACCGGGTCGGCGATAATCGGGGCGTGACCGGCGGCCTCGTGAATGATATCGGGCGCCGGGGTGTATTCGATATGGTTGATCTGCCGCATGTCGGCGGCGATCACGAGCACGCGGTGCGCCTGGAATTCCATAAACGCCGCCGGCGGGATGAAACCGTCGACCGGCACCGCCGCCCAGCCGATCCGGCCGAGAATCTCATTCATATTCTCGATACTGGGAATCTTGTCGATACTGATCCCGGTTTTGCGCAGCCCCTCGACATACGCCTCGTGGGCGTGGTCCTTGAGGAAAGCGAAATTCTGGCGCATCACATAACGCCAGACCGCGTGATTGACCGGCGTGTAGCCGGGGTAATTCTGGTCGACGATGAACTGCTTGAGGTGATCGGGGAGGCTGCTGATAATCGGGTTGTCCTGATAGGCCACGGCGCCGGAGGAGCCGTTGCCGCCGGTTTCGGTTGCGGCGACGGATATATCAGCGGTCGCCCGGGAGTCTGCCGATGACTGGTCGCCTGAAATCATGATCGGGTATCCTTTCGTAAATGTCCTGGTCTCGTTCCGCCGGAAGAACGGCAAAATGCACCCAATAAATCCATAACAAATATAGAAGCCGACGGTGCCGGAGCAAGGGAAAAAACGGACACGCCCCGGCTAAGGCGTCGCGAGTTCGGGAAGATTACGGAACTGCTCCAGCGCCTTCGGGTTGGCCAGGGCGTCGCGGTTGGGCACTTCCTGCCCGTGAATCATCCGGGTAACGGCCAGCTCGACCTTCTTGCCGTTGATCGTGTGCGGCACCTCGGCCACCTGGATGATTCGGGCCGGCACGTGGCGGGGGGTCTGGGCGGCCCGGATGTTGGCCCGGATTCGCTCCTTGAGGTCGTCGGTCAGCGCGAGGCCGTCGCGAAGAACGACAAACAGGACGATACGGACGTCGCCCTTGAACTTCTGGCCGACCACGATGCTGTCGGTGATTTCCTCAATCGCCTCGACCGGGGCGTAAATCTCGGCGGTGCCGATGCGGACGCCGCCCGGGTTGAGGGTGGCGTCGGAGCGGCCGTACACGACCACGCCGCCGTGTTCGGTGATGCGGATATAGTCGCCGTGGCGCCAGACGCCGGGGAAGTAGTCGAAATAGGCGCCGATGTATTTCCAGTGGTCGGGATCGTTCCAGAAAAAGACCGGGCGAGACGGAAACGGCGCGGTGCAGACCAGCTCGCCGACCTCGTCCGTGACCGGTTGCCCGTTTTCGTCGTACGTCTCGACTTTCATCCCCAGCCCGCGGCACTGGATCTCGCCGGAATAGACCGGGAGGATCGGGCAGCCGAGCATGAAGCAGGAGACGATATCGGTACCGCCGGAGATCGAGGCAAGCTGGAGATCACGCTTGATCTTCGTGTAGACGTAATCGAAATTCTGCCCCGAGAGAGGAGAGCCGGTGGAGAGAATCGCACGCAGTGAGCCGAGGTCGAACTCGCTCCCCGGCTCGAGGCCCGTGTTTTCGCAGGCGCTCAGGAACTTCGGGCTGGTGCCGAAGACCGTGATCTTTTCGTCCTCGACCGCCTTCCAGAGCGTACCGAGATTCGGGTACGACGGCGAACCGTCGTAGATGAAGATCGTCGCGCCGACCTGGAGCGCACTGACCAGCCAGTTCCACATCATCCAGCCGCAGGTGGTGAAGTACGTGATGACGTCGTCGCGGCGGAGGTCGGTGTGCAGCACGTGCTCCTTGTAGTGCTGCAGGAGGGTACCCCCCGCGCCGTGTACCATGCACTTGGGCACGCCGGTCGTGCCGGACGAATACATGATATAGACCGGATGATCGAAGGGAAGGTGTTCGAACTCGATCGTGTCGGCGTCGTTGTCGAGCAGGTGCTCCCACGAAAGGGATTTGGGAAGGCGATCGGCCCGGAACGGCCCGAGACGCGGGATCACCACGATGTGTTCGATCGCCGGGAGGCTTCCCACGATATCGCCAACCCGGGCGATTGAATCGAACGACTGGCCGTTGTAGCGGTAGCCGTCGGTGGTGATCAGCACTTTCGGTTCGATCTGGCCGAACCGGTCGAGGACGCCCTTGAGGCCGAAATCGGGCGACGACGACGACCAGATGGCGCCGATACTCGTGGTCGCGAGCATGGCGATGATCGCCTCGGGGATGTTAGGGATAAACGCCGCGACCCGGTCGCCCCTGGTCACGCCGAGAGCCCGCAGGCCCTTCGCGCATTTGGCAACGGCCGCGTACAATTCGGCGTAGGTGAGCCGCGAGGTCGTGCCGTCCTCGGAACGGCCGATGATTGCCGTCCGATCGTCGCGGAAACGGAGCAGGTTCTCGGCGAAATTGAGGCGGGCGCCGTCGAACCACTTTGCCTGCCAGATCGTATCGCCGGAAACAATCTCGGAATATGACCGGGAGTGAATGAGTGCCGCGTCGTCCCATATCTGCTTCCAGAACGAGGCATAATCAGTGACGGAGAACTCCCAGAGCGATTGATACGAATCGAATGTCCGGCCGACTGATTGGCCGAGCCCTTTCATGAAGGCGGTCAGGTTACTCGATGTGATTTGCTCAGGGGAGGGGCGCCAGATTGGTTTTGAGGTCGTCTCAGTCATCGGTTTGGGTCGGCCGAGCGAGATCGGCCGGATCAGGATTCCCGTTCAGTCAGTCCGTTCAGGTACAGCAGCGTCTTCCAGGCCCCTTCGACATCGCCGCGGTCAAGGGCCGCCCGCGCCGCCCGCTCGATCAGCATGAGCGCTTTCGGATGGCCGTCGCGCTCGAGCGTGACCGCCACGGCGAGCATCTCCTGGTAGCGGTCGTGGCGTTCGAAGCGATGGAACATCTCTTCACTGGCGTCTTCCATGTGCAGGGCGCCGACGGTCTTGACGGCCTGGCGGATATCGGGGATTTGTTCGGTATTGGCCAGTTGCGCGAGATTGTTCGCGCTGAGGATACGCGACTGGAGAATAAACGACGGCAGGTTGTCGAAGCCGATACCGGTCCGGGCGAGCGGTTTGGGCACCTCGAAAATCGAATTTCCGCTGGCACGGGTGTAGAAATTCGCGCTCTGGCGGCCGACCAGGTCGATCAGGTCGGGGTGAATGACGTTGTCGACGATGATGTCCTCGGCGATGTGGAACTTCACCACCTCGCAGATGGCGAGATTGCCCGAGGCCGGCTGTCCGCCGAGATCGACCATCTGCCGAAGGCGACACTCCATCTGGAAGGGCGACTCTTTCACCCGGGCCGGTTTGACCAGATCGGACGGCTCCGGGGTCAGCCCGGCCTTCACAAACTCACTCACGCCGGTGGGATACTCGGTGGACGCGAGCGAAACCTGCTGGATCATCGAATATGTCACCGCCTGAATAACGCACTCCTCGGTGGCGACCAGGTTGTTGTAGGTATCCTTGACCGTGCCGTCGCGGCCGCGCCGGGAGGGCGAGATCGCGACGATGGGCGGATTGGCGCCGAACGCATTAAAGAACGAGAAGGGCGAGAGGTTCGGCAGTCCCTCGGCCGAGAGCGTGGAGACAAGTGCGATCGGCCGCGGCTGAACGCCGCCGAGCAGGTACTGGTGCACCTGCCGGACTGGAAGATCCTTCGGCTCAAAATGCAGCATCGTACTCACACTCCGCCGGTCTACGAGACCGGCTCTTCGACCATTTTCTTTTTGGCCAGGATTGAATTTTCCGTTTTGGTCCAGACGATGCGATTGCGCAGGCTCCCGAGCCCGTCGATCCGCAGTTCCATCGTGTCGCCGTCGGCGAGCCACACCGGTGTGAACTCCTCGTTGCGGGCCCTGGCTTCGAGTGCCCAGGTTCCGTTGAGTTCGAGGTAGCAGCCGGTGCCGACCGTGCCCGAACCGATCACATCGCCGGGATAGATGTCGACGCCGTAGGAGCAGCGTTCGATGATCTCGGCGAAGGTCCAGTTCATGTCCTTCATATTGCCGTCGGAGATGTGATTGTCGTTGTGACAGGCGGTCATGCGGAGATCGTAGGTGTCGCCGAAATCGGTCGAGATCTTCCGGCCGGCCAGTTCATCGGGCGTGACCAGCCACGGTCCGATCGCGGTGGCGAAGTCTTTCCCCTTGGCCGGGCCGAGATTGAGCTTCATCTCTTCCATCTGGAGGACACGGGCGGAGAAGTCATTCATGATCGTGAAGCCGGCGATATAGGCGTCGGCGTCTTTCGACGAGATATTGCGCCCCGGCCGGCCGATCACTGCCGCGACCTCGAGTTCGAAATCGAGCTTCTGCAGGTGGTCCTTCTCCACGACCAGGTCGCCCTCGCCGATAATGGCGTTGTGGTTGGTGAAATAGAAGATCGGAAACTGGTCGAACTCGGGTATCATCGGCACGCCCCGGTTGCGCCTTGCCGTGGCAACGTGCTGCCGGAACGCGTAGGCATCGCGGCACGAGGCCGGATGCGGCACCGGCGGGAGCATCGTGATCGTCGAGGAATCGACCGCTTTGACCTTGCCGCTCTCGACTGCGGCCTGCACCTTGCGGGCGAGATCCATCGCCTTTGCACCCTGCCGGAGGAATTCGTTCATTGTCGAGGGCAGCTCGATCGAAAGCGATCGTGCCGATTCGTGCAAATCATACACGTTTTCGTCGTGAAACAAGCCGAGTCGTTCGCTGTCGTTGGCGGTTCGAAACGATACAAGCTTCATAGGGAGAGTTACTTGTGGTTACCGGCCG
>CAYPYM010000164.1:0-6812 GCA_964414435.1 uncultured Ignavibacteriales bacterium
CGTTCAGTTTGCGGCAATAGAACTGCACACCGTCGATCGGACTCGTAATCGTCCGGGCGGTCACCGTAAAGGTGTCCCGCACGCGGGCGCCTTCGAGAGGCGCCGAGATCCACAGGCTGCTGCCGCACATTCCCGGATCACAGTGCAGGGTGAAGGTCTCATCGGAGTATATCTGCGGATCGCACAGTGACTGTGCCCGTATCGTAACGGTACTGTGATCGCAGATGGCGCACTGCGGGGTCAGCTGGAGGGCCACCAGGAAATCGTTGTCGCCGTCAACGTGGATCGGTCCGATCGGTCCCGGATCGCCGTTGAACCGTACGGTCGCGGCGCAGCTGTTCAGTTCAACCGGCGCGAACAACTGGAAGTCCGAACCGCTCTCCAGCAGACCGTTGAAATCGAGTTTCAGGTTGAACGTGGCGCTCTGACCCGGGCAGACGGTTGCCGACCAGGTGCCGCTGGAGTTGATGAGGTCGACATCCTCGTTTTTCGAGGTCCAGGTTTCCCAGGGACACATAGTGCTGGTGCCGCTGCCGGTGATAAAGGCGGGAACACCGAAGGCGAGATCCTGGTAGACCTGAGTCGAAAAATGGTCGGCTGACTCGTTATCCTGGAGGACGTACCCGATCGTGTTGGTCTTGATATGGCCGAGGGTCGTGTCGGCGCCGATCGACAGACTGGTACTCACCTGGGCCATGCCGTCGACCGTGATGCCGTAGATGTTCAGTCCGAATTCGAGTGCGATCGACGTATCAATCTCGAGCAGCGTCTCGAAATGGCTGAAGCTCCCCTCCGTGGTGGTGGTTGAATGCTGCTGCGACGGTCCGCCTTCCCATGAGTGGTTGGCGTCCAGCGTGACTCGCGTTGTCTCACCTTCGCCAATGCGGTTGTCGGCGGTCAGATCCATCGCCAGGAGATTTTCCCAGCGAAGCGAATCCAGCTCGGAGAGGAGCGGGTTGGGCAGGATGCTCCGTTTGACCTGGGCGGCCGTGACGAGGTAACTGGTGATGCCGCTCTGGTCCTGGGCCACGTCGATACCGATCACATCGTGCTGGTGGGGCTGACAGAGCGTATCGACGTAGATTTCCCGGGCGACGCCGTAGACCATCCGCAGGCCGGCCGCCAGGAATGTGGTCCCCTGTCCGGGCCCCTTGAGCAGCGGTTCGCCGTCGGGCTGGCTGTGTTCGGTTTCGTAGGTGCCGGTGGTGGTCACCGAGTATTCGATACGGTCGCCGACGATGCCGGTCGTACTCATGCCGAAACCGGCGGTGATCCCGGCGCTTACTCCCCATCCGTCCACACCGGCGCTGACCTCGTAGTCTTCGCCCGTCTGGGTTTCGATTGACAAGCCGAACTCGCTCAGGAAGGTCTCGGACGATTCGAGGTACGCGTAGCTCATGTCGCCCGGCGGATCGTACAGAACCATGAGCGGGGTCTGGTCGGCGAGGCGGGTGACAAATGTCTCTCCGAGATAGCGCCGTCCGGTGACCACCAGATTATAGAGCAGGCTGTCGTTGAGGAAATTGTCATGTCCGTCCTTGTACACCTTGATCAACAGCGACTTCGGTTCCACACGCGGATACCCGCCGGCGACGACATAATCGTATGTACTCGTGCCGTCGAGCACGATCTCGTGGTTGACGGCGCCGCTTCCGGTCGTCTCGGAGACTTCATCCTCGATCCGCAGCGTGGCCCCATCCACTTCACAGCCGAAGGTGTCGACCACCGTGAGCGCGAACACGTACTGTTCCATCCGGCCGAGGGCATCGCACTCCGGCAGGGGTGATGCACACACTACCTCAAGTGGCGTCATGTGTACGAAGTCCTGCTGGGCGCCGCCGACGTCGACAACCAGCTCCTCGGCACAGCCGAAGGTGTAGCCCGGCGCATTGGCGCAGACCTCGTAGGTACCGGGGGGCACCTCGACTTCATAGTACCCGTATTCGTCGGTCGGACCGGCCGGGGCCGTACACGCGTAATTGGTCAGACCGATCGCCACGCCTCCTATCGGAGTCCCGCACGATGTCTGGCAGTACCCGAAAACGGTTGCGGCGGTGTTATCCGTAAAGTCGATACCGGCCGAGTCTCCGCTCAGGTTGTAGATCACATAGCTTGAAGGCGTGAAAGTATGCCCGGGTTTGTGCGGAGAAATCGTGTGCGGACCGGTGTAAGCCGGCACCGCGTACCGACCGAGGGAATCGGTGATGACCCCGGTCGGTGACCCGTCATCGTAGATCTCGATACCGACGGCCGGGGCCGAGTTGCACAGGTCGTAGCGGATTGTCCCGGTAATGTTCATCACGGTCGTGTCTACGAAATTCACGCCGGTGATCGATGATTGCGAGCAGGACAACTGGAGCGTGGTTGAGGCGGGCGAAAACAGGTCTCCGCCGCGTTGCGGAATGATGTCGACAGGCGACTGGATGACCTCGATCGCCGACAGCATGTAGTCGCCCTGAGAGTTTGTCAGGGCCGAATCCAGCATCCCGTAGCCGGACGTGTAGGCAAAGACCCATGCCCCGGGGATTCCCGCACCACTGCCGAGTTTCGACATCACCCGGCCGGAGATGTCAACGGTGCAGGGAATCAGAGCGAAATTGCGGCTGAGCAGGGTATCGCCGCAGGTCGGCGTGACCGCCAGGGACTTCAGCTCGTAACCCGGTTTGCCGGCAACGTAGGTCTGGCTTGCCAGCGGCACGCCGTGAAGCGAAAACGGGGTCGTGCCCAGAGTATCATCATCCTGACCATCGATCCAGACGGCCGCGCCACTCGGGGACGACGTGAAATTGATGGTGGCTGTGTAGGCCCTCGGCTGGACGTTGTAATTCTGCTCGAGGCCGCAGCCAGAAAGCGTGACAGTCGTGTCGTAATGACAGCCGTCGGGCACGTGGATTGTCCAGGTGAAGGTACCGGGCGGAACCGTATCGGCAAACACCGTGGTACCGACGTATTGCCCGCCGGGATAGGAGCCGAGGTAGACGTCGGCGGTCGGCGTACTCTGGAAAGAAACGAATGACTTCTTTTTGTAGTAGACGATTTCGACGCGGGCCTGTTCGATGGAGAGGGCCATCGGGTCGGTGTTGCCGACCCCCCAGGTCACGAACCCACCGGAACTGACATGACGTGAGGCCAGGGTGATGTAGTACCATCGCCTCGCCTTACCATTTACTGAGAACCAGCTCTCCCACGCCCCGGTATCCCAGTTGTAGAGGCAGACGTCAGGGTTAGTAGCAAACCAATCCCGTTCTTCCATGAGGATGCTCAACTCGCATTTCTTCACCGAGTCGACACACGCATCGGAATAAGCGTCGGTGATCTGGCCGGTCCAGTCTGCGAAATTGGGCTGCCAACAGCACGGAGCATCCAGGAACAATGTGCGCGAGCCGCAGGAGCCGGCATAGCCGGGCTCTTCGATGTACCAGTATTCGTCGCCGTAGACCGTGTCGCGCACGGTGTCGGCCGCGGGGAACACGGCGGCCGAGGAGATCTCCGCGCCGAGTTTCCAAACGCCGTCTCGCGCCAGTAATGGCTCGGCCATTGCAGCGGTGAGCGAGTCCCAGTCTTCGCCTGTGAATTCATACGCGACTCCGGCCTGATCCAGATAGTGGAAACGACGCAGCGGCACGAGGCCGTAGGCAGTGCCGCCGGAGTCCTGCCGAACAGACCGGGCCACCAGTGACAGCAGCTCGATGTCGCCTGTCGACGACGCCGTAAGCGTGACCGTCCCGCTCGCGTAGGGCGGCTCGGGATCGGGCAGCGATTCGGGCAGGGCCGCCATCAGGGCCTCGCTGGTGGCGATGTTGTCCGGCACAACCGGATCGCCGGGGAACGACTTCAAGGCCGTCAGACCGCTGTCCGGCGGTGATGGGGGTGGTGGTTGCTGCAGACGGGGCGTTTCGGCGGCAGCCGCCGTCTGAGCCGTGAGCGGGGCGGCCAAAGCCGGCACGGCTGTCGCCAGCACCGCCACAACAACGGTTAACATCTTCGCACGTGACATAATGCCTCCCGCAAGCCAGGAAATGTGTCTGGGTATTTTAGTCGTCCGGCCGGTTCTTCGGTATGCTCAGGCATCGGTGTCGCCCCGTTTCCGGTCGACGGACTGATGTTATGCTGTGAAAGGGGCGGCGCACAACTGCGTGACGTCGTGCCGACCCCACAGTTATTCACGTCGAAGGGGGAATAGTTACCGGAAAACCCGCTTGTAGAAAATGGCCGGGAGAATTATCGCATCGTATCGAGGTCCGCCTGACTCACGAAGCGGCCATTGTGCCAGTACCGGACCGCCGCGAGTTCGCGCTCACAATAGGCCCTGAACGTGATCTTGGGAAGGAGGCCGGCGGCCACAAGAGTCTGCCGATCAGCCCAGTACGGGTCATCGGGCAGAACACGTGTGACGTGCAGACTGCTATCGAGATAGAAACTTCGCCAGCAACCCGGCTTGGACACGATGTCCACGCGCAGGGAGTTGCCCGGCTCGACGGCAACGTCGGCGAAGTTATCGTATGGGATGCTGTCGATCAGTGTCAGGTCGCCGGTCGGAAAAACGACATACGAGGACTGATTGCCGTGAACGACGCCGCTGAGATCGATGGCCGAGTCTTCGTACGGCGGCGAGGCCCCGTAGCAGCCTTCGGGGGGAATCACGAAAAGTCCCATCCCCCGGGCGCGGTTGTTGATCCCGATTCCGATCAGTTCGTAGTGACCATCGGAATCGAGATCGTGCGAGATTAATGACACAATGTGGCCGGCGTGGATGTACCAGCCGAGGGGATCGCCGTCGGCGGACCACACCCGGAGGTGCGAACGAGCGGGGTGGTGCTGGACCACGTTGGTTGCGATGATCCGGCCCTTCTCGGTGTCAAGGATCCTGAGTATTGTCGGCCGGTAGTAGATCCCTTCGACCGAGTCGCCGGGATACTGGTCGAAGATCTGAGTCTGCCGCGTAAACAGCAGGTTCCCGTCGGCATCGAGTACGTGCAGCACATCGTTCTTGGGGCAGCGTTCCAGTTCCGATGTCGATCCGAGCCACAGCACTTCCCGGTGAGAATCACCGTCAAGATCCGCCGCCTGGCCGAGAAACGAGGCGAGCGGCGCGCAGCCGATACTCATGTGCCACAGTTCGACCGAGTCCCGGTTGGCGACGACCACCCGGTCCCGGGGATCGTCGAGCCACACGTGGGCGGGTTCCGAATCGAATCCCAGCCAGGCTTTCGGGTAGACGAGGCAGAGCAGAACGTACACGAGCGCCAGCAGGAGCGGGATCTGGATCTTGGCGAGGCGGCCGTAGTCGTACGCCTTCCGGACGACATATTCACCGACGCAGATCTTTTCCTCGCGAATAGCGTTGCGGTTTCGCATAAGATCGGAGAGCCAGGTCACCGGGATTAGCTGGAGACGGCGGCGAGGATGGTCCCGTCTCAATTTCGATATGGCCCGCTCGGCGGCGCTCAGGTTGACTTCAGGCAGAACCAGGTAACGGACCGGGGAAAAAAAGACCCGTTGGACTTTCGCGTCGATCGTTTGATCCGAGACGGCCCCGACTCGGCCATCGGCTTCGATGCTACCGGTGAAGGCCGCATCGAGAGCCACCAGCCGCTCGCGCCGCAACACCCGGTCGGACAGCAATTGAACGAATGTCACGACCGCCGCGGCCAGCCCGATGGAATCGCCGGTGAACGCGTGCGTGCTGTCGTTGATGGCGAAGTGGGCATGGACGTGGCGGTCCTCTCCCCGTCCGAGGCCGCTCCGATGGAGCTCGGCGCCGGCGGCGGTCAGCGCGGTGTGGATCGCCCCGACAAATGGATCGTCGGGGCTTCGTATTTGATTCTCAAAGGTCACCTCATTCTGCGTCGAGGTGGTCGGACGGAATTCGGCCGAGCAGGTCAGTTCCCGCAGCCGCCCGAGCGTTCCGGACCGGCGGTTCGTCTTGTCGACAAACAGCGCGTAAACGAAATCGCGCGAGGTACCTTCGCGAGCCAGTTCCCAGTCGGCCAGGAAAGAAGCCAGCCACATGACTTGCCGACTGTCGGCGTGGTCGCCATCCTTACACAGACGGCACGCCGTCTCGAATTCATCCAGGCTGGGCGAGAGGTGGTCTGCCGGGGAATTGCCCGGCGGGGTCTGCTTCGAAAGCAGAACGGCCAGCCCGACATGCGCATCGCCGGCATACATCAATTTGCGCGCCCACTCCGCCACAACTTTCTCCCGGGCGGCCTGCAAAGCACCGAGCTGGCCGAAGCGGTCGGCCACGGGGGCCATTTGACCGAGGACGGCGGAGGCCGGACGGAGGTGGCCGGGCGGAAGATCGCGCAGACTGGCGGGCTGACAGTGTTCAAGAAGCAGCGCGAGGTATTCCTCCGTATGCGAGTCATACTGGCGCTTGTCGGTGAGGGGGCTCAGATCGGGCCAGAAGTGAATGAGACTTACGAAGCCGGCGGTTGAATCCGGGGAAGCGTTCAACCGCGATTTCAGGCGGGCGAACTCCCGTTCGAATTCCAGTGGCGTCTGCCCCATAGCCCGCACCTACAGGAGAAACACCTTGACGGCGATTTCGTCGCTCGGGCCGACTAGTTCAAATTGCAGGCGATCCTTGCCGGACAGACACTCGCTCACGACCTGGTCGCCGTGCGAGACGGCCACCTGCACCGTGCCAAAATCGGGTCGGCCGTCCAGCTGGAGCACGCGGATGGTCAACCGCTTGCCGTCGGGGCGTCCCTCGAATTCAACCCGCACCTGATCGTCCCGACTGGTCCGGAGTGTCACGACGTCCCTGTATTCGGCCGCCTGCCAGTCGATATCAAACGGTGACAGGG
>CAYPYM010000165.1:0-6802 GCA_964414435.1 uncultured Ignavibacteriales bacterium
TGATTTTCCCAACTGGCTGTTTACCCCCTTCACCTACATGTTCCTCCACGGCGGTTTCCTCCATATCGCCATGAACATGTTCGTGCTGTGGATGTTCGGCACCGAAATCGAGTTCACCTGGGGCAGCCGGACGTTCGGCAAGTTCTACCTGCTCGGCGGGTTGGCCGGCGGTATCGCCACTTTGATCGTGAACCACGCCCAGACCGGCGTGACGATCGGCGCCTCGGCGGCCATCTACGGCGTCCTGGTGGCCTACTGGTTCATGTTCCCCAATCGCCTGCTCTACATCTATTTCCTTGTCCCGGTGAAGGTCAAGTACGCCATCCCGGTCCTGATGCTGCTGGTCTTTTTCACCGGCGGACCGTCGATCGCCCACATGGCCCACCTCGGCGGCGCCCTGTTTGCGGTCGCCTACATGAAACTCGACTGGCGCTGGATGCGCGTCGGCGACTCGATTAAAAACTTGCGCTACCGTCGAAAAGAGGCGAAGCTTCAGAAAAACAGGGAGAAGGCTGAAGATATCATGAAGCGGGTCGACGCTATCCTCGACAAGATCAACGAGGTCGGCATCGACAATCTTACACCGAGCGAACGCAAATTCCTTGAGGAAGCATCTTCACAGCTCTCCGGGAAATCGCGGGAAGACACCTGAGGTCATGAGAAAAAAAGTACTGCTTGCGGAACAATCGGATGCAACGCGCAGTGTCGCCGAGACGATCCTGCGGCAGAACGGGTTCGAAGTGGTATCGGTTGCCGACGGCGAGCGGGCGGCGGACGTCCTCGCGCACGGTCGCCCCGATCTGATAATCGTCGGAGTCGAGCTGTCGGTCGGCGGGCACCCGCTCTTCGAATACGTCAAAACGGACAAACGAAACTCCTCCGCACCGCTGCTCGTGTTCAACGACGCCGGCGCGGAGAATCCGGCCATGCCGGCCGAGCACATCATCCCCCGGCCGTTCGACCCGCGTGATTTCCTCGATCGCGTCAATTCCGCAGCTGCGGCGGTGCCGGCGAATGCTGACGGCGGCATGAGCCTCGACGATGAATTCCTCGATGCCGCCCTCGAAACCGAAACCGGCGGTATCAATATCACCGATTCGGAAGTCCTCGACAAGACGACCAAGATGTCATCCGCCGCGCGGGCCAGTAAGGCGCACGCCGGCCACTCCGAGGGGTACGGGCTCGGCCAGAGCAACAACGAGGAACTGGGCGAGACGGGGCGGGTCGAGTCGATCGTGCTCAACGACAGCCAGACCGATGTCCGCCGGGCGAAAACGAACAAGACCGACGATTCCTCCGGTTCCGCCGATTCCGGCGGGCTGGATATCCTCGAAAACCAGTACGATCTTCAGGCCAACGAAGCCGAACTCGCCGGAGACCGCGAACACGACTACCACTGGTTCGTCAATGAAATGCAGCAGGAGACGGTCACGCCGGCGAACGACAAGAAGCCGAAGGTGTCCGACACCGATGCTTCGCCGTCCGACGCCCTCGTTTTCACCGATTCGGCCAGCACGCTCGAGCCGTTCAAGATACCGGCCGACACGCCGTCGACGCCGGGCGGCGCGAAGGATGGCGGCGGGGTCGAAAAATTCATCGATGAATTCAAGAAGGAAATAGAGAAGTTCCACGCCGACGAACCGGAGAGCGTGACGCTCCGGGAGGAATCGCCCGAGCCCGTCAGCGACACCGACTGGGAGGAGACAATCGAGAACATCACTCCCGAGAAGGTCGAGCTGTTCACCCAGCGGCTGGCGTCCGATCTGGCCGAACGAATCGCGGAACGATTGGTATCAAAGCTGGACAGCGACAAACTGCTGCACCTGATCAAGACCGAAATAGTGAACGAACTGCGCCGTCGCGGGAAGAAGTAACCCACCCCGCCAGCGGTTCGCGGCCCACGTCGATAGGAATGATGTCGCCGGTGAAAAAAGAAATCTCCCGGGGAGTGTCTCCCCTCGCTCGGATATCCGCCCGGCGCGGCGCGATATCCCGTTTTTATTTCGGAGCGGCCGTCGCCGTTCTCGTCACCTTGCTCGCCCTTGCGATCCCCGCTTCACTCCACGCCCAGGTCAAGCGACTCGGGGCCGGGATGTTCCAGGCCGGCGATCAGCTGGTGACGGTCATATCGTATTTCTCCTACAGCTCGGCGAAAGCCGGGAAGACCTACCCGGCCGATGTTCGCCTGTCCATGGTGCCGGGCTGGCACGTCAACTCCGCGCACCCGTACCAGGACTGGCTGATCCCCGCTGCGGTAGAAATAGACACCATCGACGGTATCACGCCGCTGGATCTCACGTACCCGGAGGGCCACAATGCGTCGCTCGCCGGTGACACCATCTCGGTATACAGCGGCCGGGTCGACATGCCGTTCAAAATCAAACTGGCCGATAACCTCGCCGATGGTGAATACCTGCTTCCGATCAGCGTCACGTTCCAGCCCTGCAACGATGCCGAGTGCCGGCCACCGCAAACGGTTGACGCGTCGCTCAAAGTGGTAGTCGGCGACGAGGGCGCGCCGCAGCACGCCAGTATCTTCCAGACAACGACGCAAGTCACCGCGCCGACCGAGCCGGCCCGGAAGCCGGCCGCCGCGGCGCCCGTGGAAGAGAACGATCTCACCCGCCTGATCAACGAGTACGGTTTCTGGGGCTACCTGCTCGCGCTGGGACTGGCTTTCGTCACCGGCCTGCTGCTCTCGTTTTCTCCCTGCACTTATCCGATGATTCCGATCACGGTGAGTATCTTCGCCGGCCAGAAGCACTCGACCGGGCGCGGCTTCTTCCTGTCGCTCGTTTATGTCGGCTCGATGGCGGTCATGTACGGTATCATGGGATTGATCGTATCGCTTGTCGGAGGGGTGTTTGGTGCCTGGCTGGCCAGCACACCGGTGGTGATTGCGATCGCAATTGTGTTTGTCGTCTTCTCGCTGTCGATGTTCGGCCTGTATGAACTTCAGGTGCCCGGTGCGCTTCGGAATAAACTCGGCACCAAAACCGGCGGCGGGGGAGTGGTCGGTTCGCTCATACTCGGGGTGGTTGCGGCGCTGGTCGTGTCGCCCTGTGTCGGACCGTTCGTCGCGGGGATTCTCATCTATGTCGCGACGAGCGGCTCGCCGGTTGTCGGCTTCCTCGTGCTGTTTGTCTTCGCTCTGGGGCTCGGCACGCTCTACGTGATTATCGGGACGTTCTCGTCGGCGATCAACTCGCTGCCGCGTTCGGGCGAGTGGATGGAATCGGTCAAGAAGTTCTTCGGCTTTGTCCTGCTCCTGATGGCGCTCTATTTCGTCCGCACGATTATCCCGGCCAGTGTCACGGCGATTCTCGCCGGTCTGCTCCTGACTGCATTCGGCGTTTTCGGCGGCGGTCTCGACCGGCTCACCGCCGAGTCGGGGTTCTTCCCGCGCCTGAAGAAATTTCTCGGTATCCTGGCAATTCTCGTGGGAGCCTATTTGCTGATCGGTTCAATGGTTACACAGGGCTTCATCCTTCCGGCGTCATCGCACTGGCTGCCGGCCTCGAGCGGAACGGTCGCGGAATCCTCGGGCGACCCGATCCCCTGGCAGACAGATCTCGACAAAGGGCTGGCGCTGGCCCAATCGGAAAACAAGCCGGTCCTGATCGACACCTGGGCGACCTGGTGCGCCAACTGCCGGGTGCTCGATCGCACCACTTTTCACAACGCCGATGTCGTCGCGGCCGCGGCCGACTTCATTCCGATCAAAGTCCAGCTCGAAAACGCCAACACTCCGGAGACCAGAGCCTTCATGAAACGGTTCGGGATGACGTACTACTCGTTGCCGACCACAATGTTACTCACTCCCGACGGTACTGTGCACCATCTTTTTCGCGGCGTGGTCTCCCCCAAAGACCTGATCGCCGAGATGCAGAAGCTGCACTGAGAACCACCGCATCTTCTCCCGCTCGACCGAAGCGGGAAAGGCCCATATCCCCCTCACAATCGGGCGCGTTCCTGTCAACCACATTCTGAAAATAATCTCGCCCCGGACACCTGATTTGTTTTTGGCTGCCCCTTGACGAGCGGCAAAGCGCCGTTATATATTGCGCCGTGACTACAGGAGCTAAACTGTAAGGACAATATGCCGCGAACAAAGAAAGTCAACGAAGCTGTCATAGCCGTTTGCATCCAGGAACCGGCCGAGGACGGATCGACCATGGAACTCGGCGCCATCCAGGGCGACGCCCTCCGTTTCCTCCATCAGGCCTTCATCACCGATACGATCGGACACGCCCTCGATACCGATGCCGATGTTCGCCTCTACTATGTCGATCAGCCCGAGCGCAAACGACTGGTTGCGATCATTACCGAATATCTCAAGAAGAAACTCTCCGGCAAACGGGCCACCGCCCTGAAGAGCAAGTTCAAGGCGGTGCCGGTCGACTACGAACGCTGGGGGCTGAGGGTCGAGAGGATTTTCCAGGACTGCTTCAAGGAAGGCTATCGTCACGTGCTCGTGATCGGAAGCCGGACTCCGACGGTGAAGACCTCCAAGATGAACCGCGCGCTGCGCATGCTCAAAGAGGGCGACGCCGTGTTCGGCCCTACGCCCGAAGGACGCTACTACGTGATCGGAATGTCCAAGTCGTATCAAATCGAACTCTCAACCTTCGACTGGAAGTCGCCGTCGATCTACTCCGAGGTCTCCGAGGCCTTCAGCCAAAAGGGCCTGGCCTGGTCCGAGCTGGAAATCTGGTACTGCGTCGAGGACCCCGACGAACTCGAGCTGATGGTGCGCGATATCAACCAGTGGCGGTTCGAAGGCGACGAAACGACGGCCCGCGAAACCGAACTGGTCATGGAGCGTCTGCTGAGCAAGATGGAGTAGACCATGGAACGCCGCCTTCAGCATCTCAACTTCCTCAAAGTCAAAGCGCTCGTACCGGACAAGATCGACACCGTGATTCTTCCGGTCGGCACGGTCGAGGCCCACGGCTGCGCCTGTATCGGCACCGACAACTTTATCCCCGAGGCGATCGCGAACGGCATCGCCGAGCGGATTAACGCGCTCGTGGCGCCGGTGATCAACTACGGCATCACCAAATCGCTGCTCCGGTACAACGGCGGCTCGACTATTCGCCCCGACATATTCGCCGCCTACGTTCGTGAGGTTCTCGACTCGCTGGCCGGAGTCGGATTCAAGAACGTCATCCTCATGAACGGCCACGGCGGCAACAACGGCGCCCTCAAGGATGTCGCCTTTACCTTTCACGCCGAGAAGCGGGCCAATATTGCCGTCATCCACTGGTGGCAGCTCTGCGGGAAGATGACCGATGAGTTCTTCGGGCATGTCGGCGGCCACGCCGGCACCGACGAAACCGCGTTCGTCATGGCGATCGATCCCGCCCTGGTGGATCAGGACGACTACGAACCCGACCTCGCCTACACCTTTGAGCCGGGCGCCGATGTTTACCCGGTGCCGGGAACCATCCTGCTCTACAAGGAAGGGGAAGGCTATCCCGAGTTCGACGCGGCCAGGGCAGCCGAATTCAAAGAGAAGGTCATCGGGCACGTCGGCGACTTCGTCGAAACCGTACTCGCCCGCTGGCGCAAGTTTGATCTCTGAGCATAGAGCCTGACGCTGAATTCGGCCCGCACCGCCCAGGCGGTCGGGCCGTCATTGCATTATCCTCTTTGCTAATTCCCCGTTTTCGCTTACATTTCATTTCGAATTCGCCCTGAGCTGGAAATCCGAGATCGACTCGAACCGTTTTATGGAACACCGCGCCCGCACACTCTGTATTCTGCCCGCCTACAACGAAGAGGGCAAGATCGGCCGCGTGGTGCGCAAGGTGGCTTCGACCGGCGAGGTCGATGCGATTCTGGTCGCCGACGACTGCTCCACCGACAACACTTTCGACGAGGCGGCCTCGGCCGGCGCCGTCGTCATTCGCCACGAACGCAACCTCGGGGTCGGGGCGGGAATCCGAAGCGGGCTCTTCTACGGACGCAAGCACGGGTTTGCCATCGCTGTGATCATGTCCGGCGACGACCAGCATGAGCCGAAGGAGCTTCCCGACGTTCTCGGGCCGTTGCGGCGCGGTGAGGCCGATTTCGTGCAGGGATCGCGGCGGCTCAAGGGGGGGCAGGCGGTCAACCCGCCGCTCTTCCGTGAGATCACCACGCGCCTCTTTTCGGCGGCCTTCACGCTTGCGACCTTCCATCGCATCACCGACGGCACCAACGGCTTCCGGGCGTTTTTCCTGAGCCTGCTCGATGATCCTTCGATCAACCTCGACCAGCCCTGGCTCAATACGTATGAGCTCGAACCATATCTGCTTTACAAGGCGGTTCGATCGCCCGATATAAGGGTAGTGGAGGCGCCGATTACTGTCTATTATCATGGCGCCACCCGGCAGTATTCGAAAATGAAACCGTTTCGCGACTGGTGGCGGCTGGCCCGTCCGCTGGTCTACCTGAGACTGGGACTGCGGAGATAACAGCATGACCGAGATGGATTTTACCGGCAAGCGGGTGCTCGTCACCGGCGGCGCCGGATTTGTCGGCTCCAACCTGACCGAACGGGTCGCCCGCAGCGGCGGCAAGGTAACCGTCCTCGACGACCTCTTCACCGGACGGCTGGAGAATATCGACGCCGACGTGAAGTACGATTTCATCGAAGGCTCCGTTACCGACGAAGCGCTGGTCGGGAAACTGGTCGCGGAGACCGACTATGTCGTGCACATGGCGGCACGCAATATCATCGTCTCGACCCGCAACCCGCGCGACGATTACGCGGTCAATATCGGCGGCACCCTCAATATCCTGATGGCCGCACGGGAGC
>CAYPYM010000166.1:0-6793 GCA_964414435.1 uncultured Ignavibacteriales bacterium
AGATGTCGTCCTGCCCCGGCAGATAGTTGTATCCGGGCGAGCGCAGGAACCCGTAGCCCTCCTCGAGAATCTCCAGCACGCCCTCGGCCAGAATGATACCCTCGGTGGACGACGTCGACTCCATGATCTTGTAGATCAGCTCCGACTTGCGCAGCCCGGACACGCCGGGAATGTCAAGGTCTTCGGCGATCTTCAGCAGATCGGCGATCGTTTTCTGTTTTAGTTCTGCCAGTTCCATTCAGGTACCCGTCCTTTATGCTCTTCCTATAAGTAATATTCCCAATAATCCGATTAGTCGGCGTCGGCCAGTTCCTCCACCGGCGCGTCGCCCCAGAATTTCTCGAGCGCGTAGAACTGCCGGGTCGGTTCGTAAAACACGTGCACGACGACATCGACATAGTCGAGCAGAATCCACTTGCCGATATCCCCGCCCTCGGTGTGGTACGGCTTGTGCCCGGCGTCCCGAAGACCGTCCTCGATCGCGCGGGCGATCGCCTTCACCTGAATGTCCGCCTCCCCGGATGCGATCACGAAATAGTCGCAGACAGATGAGATTTCTTTCAGTTTGAGGATTTTGACGTCAAAGCCCTTTTTGGAGAGTGCCAGCTTGCCGGCCATCAGGGCAAGGTCGCGCGAGGATTGCTTTTTCAAGACTGCCTTTGTAACTCCTTTGCGGTTTCGAGTGCGGTGAGCACACTGTCGAACTCCGGTCCCGCCACCAGGGTCGCGGTGACCTGCCGCCGATTGTGCTCGAGCGGCTTGTAAATCACACCCTCGGGATCGAGCCCGAGCCGCAACGCCAGTTCGCGGGCGCCGGTCTTGTCCTCCACCCGAGAGATCACGCTCGAGCGCGCGACACTGCGCAAATCGTAGTGGTCGATTTCGACGACATCGATCACCAGGACGCTGTCCTCGAATTTCGCCACCCGGCGAGCGAGCTTATCGGCCGATCCGTTGCCGTCGTCGACCGTGAGCACCTGAAGCCGGACCGTGTACGCCGGCGCCGGCGCCGTGGCCGAAACGCCCCGCGCGAATTTCGCCGTCAGCGACACGAGATAGGCCGTCACCGCTACGGACAGGGCGACGACAATGATGGTGATAGTCTTCTTCAGGCGCGGTTTATTCATTTACTGCAGGGTCTTTGGGTTCCACGATACGGGCGTGGCGGCCGTGGTGTGTGCGGGCGACAGCGGCGGGCGTCAGGGGGCGAGGCTCAGGCGTCAATCTCCTCCCAGCCAGTAAGGGTAAGCATACGCCGGCGTGTAGAGACTCCGGTACGGATACAGGGCGTTGCCCCGGTAGGTCTGCATCCCGATCGACATGCGGAACTTATCCGATGGATGGTAGTCGAGAAGGAAACCGGGAAGAATCGATGCATCCGAATTACCGTCGCCCCAGATCGATCCGGCGTTATGGGCGATACCGATATTGACCGCAAGCGACAGCTTGCGCGAGAACTCATACAGCATGCTGGTATTGAGCACGCCGACCGAACCGGAATAACCGCCGCCGGAGATATACGACAGTGAATAGCTGTTGGACCAGTGCAGCTTCGAGAGATCGATCAGCGACGACGGTCTCGGGACCGCCGACATATCGAGCGTGTTCGCCTTCATCGCCGCGTTCAAATCGGCCTGATCACTCATTTGCGCGGAAACCGGCACGGCCAGTGCCAGCAGAATCACAAGGGTCGCCAGCTTTTTCATGTCGTTTTACCTATCACCAACAGTCACACAAAGTTAATCTAGTTGCAGGCGGCGGCCGGGTCAATAAAAAAAACCGGTCCCGGTACTAGTATCGTACTTTCTCCCCGTTATAGTTATAACGAATTCCAGCCCGCTTTCGATCAATAAAACTTTTCGGATCCCTACTGCCCGCCGAACTTCCCCGCCACTTCCTCCAGCTGCTCGACCGAATTGACCCCGAGCACCTCGTCGGGATTCTCCGCAGTCCGCACCGCAACGGTCAAGCCGTTATCGTGCATTATCTTAATCGTGTCGGTAAGATAGTATTCACCCTGGGCGTTGTCCTTCCCCACCTGCTTCAGCGCCTGAAACAGCGCCTGGTTGTCGAAACAGAAAGTCCCGCTATTGATCTCGTTGATCGCCCGGATTTGCTCCGACGCATCCTTGTGTTCGACAATTTCTTTCAGGATATCAGAATCGTCCTCGCGGACTATCCGCCCGTAGCCGGTCGGATCGGCAAACAGCGCCGACAGACAGGTGGCCGACGCCCCCATCGACTGATGCGTCTCGAACAGGTTCCGGATTGATCCGGCCGACAGAAACGGCACATCCCCCGCCGCCACCAGCGTCGTGCCGTCGAAATCCGCCATCAAATCCGAGGTCATCAGCACCGCGTGGCCGGTCCCGAGCTGCTCCCGCTGCCAGGCGAACTTGACATCGTAGTCGCGCAACGCTTCCTGCACCAGCTCACCCTTGTGGCCGATCACGACCACGATCCGTTCGAACCGGAGATCACGAAGGGTGTCGAGCACCATCCGGATCATCGGCCGGCCGTTGATTTCGTGCAGAACCTTAGGGAGATCCGATTTCATCCGCTTGCCCTTGCCCGCGGCAAGGACAATAGCTGCCCTTTTGTCAGTCATGTGAAACCCTGGGATGTCGGTGAGGAGAGCCGGGCTCGGTATCAGGCCGCACCGATTACGGCTTGACCGGCTTGTTGCTTTTGTCGACGAAAACGACCGACGGCTTCCAGCTCGGGCCCTCGCTCTGGTCGATCTGGCCGTAGGCGATGATAATCACGAGGTCGCCGATCTCGCCCTTCCGGGCGGCCGCGCCGTTGAGCGCAATCACGCCCGAGCCGGCCTCGCCCTTGATGACGTAGGTGGCGAACCGCTCACCGTTGTTGATGTTGGCCACCTCGATCTTCTCGTACTCGACCAGGTCGGCCGCCTTCATCAGGTTTTCGTCGATCGTCATCGACCCGATATAATCCAGACTGCAGTCGGTGATCGTCGCGCGGTGTATTTTCGATTTGCAGACAGTGATTTTCATTTCGTTCACGCTTTCAGGGTCGATTCGGCCGGTAATATACACATAAACCCGAAACCGTCAAGACGTTTGCCGATTCGACCCTTCTCCGCTGAGTCAAACGTTCCGGCGGCGCCAAAGTTCCCCGCCGGGACGACCTTTACCCCTTGATTTCCACCCAGTTGCGGGCCGGGAAGATGTGCAGTTCCTCGGTCACATCCTCGATCGCCCGTTCGAGATTCTTCCAGCTCACCTGGTGCTTGGCCTTCATCGGCGGCAGCCACCGGTACTCGGTATTCTCGGACGACAGCCGGACATCCGATTCCGGATCGACCACGGCCACGATCAGCGGCAAAATCCAGATCTTATCATATTCCGGCTCATAGAAATGCACGACATATTCAGTCGCCCACATGCTGTCCGGGATCAGGCTGGTCTCCTCCTTCATCTCGCGCAGAACGACCTGAGCGACCGTCTCGCCCCCCTGCTTGCCGCCCGTCATAAACCCCCAGAAGCCGCCGTACGACTCCTCCTCCGAGCGCTGGAGAATCAGGAATTTCCAGCCATCGGGGTCTTTCTTGACAATTGCGACATTGACGCCGGGCGATTCTATCGGGATAGTCTTATGTTCCATAACGGTTTCCGTCACCTGCTGTATCTTCGATGCCGGGCATCGGGGTTTGCTTCCATTGTCCGGGGTAATGTACGGCAATCGCCGGGAAGGTCAAGTCGATTCGGCTCCGACCGGCCGAATTACATCAGCTTCATATTATCGATCAGCCGCACCCGGTGCACCCGGACCGCCATCGAGCAAACCGTCCGACGGTCAACCGTCTTCACCGCTCGAAGCGTTTCGATATCGGTGAACGCGATGTAATCAATCGCGGCGGTGGGACA
Organism: uncultured Ignavibacteriales bacterium; assembly: GCA_964414435.1. Classification (GTDB taxonomy): domain Bacteria; phylum Zixibacteria; class MSB-5A5; order GN15; family FEB-12; genus JAGNLV01. Next base: position 3,891 of record CAYPYM010000166.1, read on the forward strand.
GGTGCCCTTGATCACGGCGGTCATCTCGCGGCGGATCTTCGCAACCGACCGCTCCCCCGCCCGCACCAGCGCGCGCGCACTCCTGAGCGAGTAGTACAGGCAGTGCGCCTCGGCTTTCTGCCCCGGCGTGAAATAAGCGTTGCGCGACGACATCGCCAGCCCGGTCTCTTCACGAACGGTCGGCGCCACGATCAGCTTCATCGGGTAGCCCAGGTCGCGGGTCATTCTCCGAAGGACGGTCGCCTGCTGAAAATCCTTCATCCCGAATACGGCGACATCGGGCCGCGTGAGATTGAACAGCTTGGCGACAACCGTCGTCACGCCGCGGAAATGGCCCGGCCGCGCTTCTCCCTCGAGCACCTTCGTGAGTTCCTCGACCGACACGTACGTCTGAAAACCCTCGGGGTACATATCACCTGCGGTAGGGGCAAAGACGATATCGCCGCCGGCCCCCCTGATCTTGCGCAGGTCACCCTTCTCGTCGCGCGGGTAGCGGGAGAGATCTTCGCTCGGCGCAAACTGAGTCGGGTTGACGAATATCGTGACGATCACGACATCGGCCTCTTTGCGTGCCCGCCCTATCAGTGACAGATGGCCGTCGTGAAGATAGCCCATCGTCGGCACGAGGCCGATCGTTTTGCCTTCGGCGGCGATCCGTCGGACCGCCTTCTGGATCCTGCTGATTGACCGAATGACTTGCATGGGTGGTAGATAATTGAATTGCCGGGCCGGGTCAAGGGTGCTGGATGCGGCATTTTACGACTGACTTTTGGGTCCCGGCAGCCGAATCGCAAACGTCGTCCCCTCGCCCGGTTTGGAATCGACCGTCAACTGCCCGTCGCACAGGTCGACAATCCGCTTGACGATTGCCAGCCCCAGTCCCGTTCCCTCGGTGTGTTTGGTGGTGAAAAACGGCTCGAACACGTGCGCGAGATCATCGGCCGCGATACCGCTCCCCGTATCCGACACGGTAATCACCGCCGTGTCGACCTCCATTCGCCCCACGATGGTGAGGACACCGCCCTCCTGGTCCTTTATGGCGTCCAGTGCGTTCCCCATCAGATTGTCGAAGACGCTGTGCAGATGCGACTCGGGACACATCACGCGCAGGTCGCCGGGGAGATCGACCCGGACCGTCACCCCGTGCTCCTTGAGCCGGGGGTATCGTTGCTGGAGTACGTCGGAAACGGTCGCGGGCAGATCGGTCGATTGCGGGGAGACTATGTTGTCGAGCCGCGAGAACAGGCGGACCGACTCGGTCAGGTCGAGCGCCCGCCGGAGGCTCTTGAGACCGAGATCGAGCAGCCGGAGACTACGTTGCGAGGCTTCGCTGTCGCCGCCGACGAGGCGATCTCGCAGCTTGTGAAGCGTGGAGTTGGCGGGAAACAGCGCGTTGTGGATTTCGTGGGAGAGGCCGCCGGCGATCTGCCGAAGTTGGGCCGCCTGTTCGGATCGAATCCGGGCCAGCCGCTCTTCGTTCCGTTTCCGGTCCGTAACATCGTGGGTGAACTCGCAGAAGCCGACTACCTCGTCCCCCCTCCGGACCGGGTAATACGATATCTCGAGATGCATGGGATCGCCCGGCAGCAAATCCAGGCAGTACTCGACCGAGAAGCGTTCGCCGCCCAGGACCCGTCGATGGTATTCCTCCCAAGCCGCGCGGGCGCTCGGGTCGGGCAGATACGTGTGCGGCTTGATGCCGGGCCGCATTTCGAACCCGAGAAACTCCGTCATGATTTTCTGGTAGGCGCTGTTGAAATAGACCGGACTCCCGGTATGGTCCGACAGCAGGACATAGTCGCCAGTGCTTTCGAAGATTGCGTTGAGATTGGCCTGAGAGGCCCGCAGATCGTCTTCCATTCGCTTGCGGTCGGTGATGCCGATCGTCGCCGCCAGGCTGGCCGGACGACCCCGGTACTCGATCAGCTGCACGCGCATGAGAACCCAGACCGTTTCCCCTGATGCCCGCGTGAAACACAATTCGTACAGGTCGGGGACCTCCTCACCGCGCACGCGAGCTTCAGCCCGCCGCCTGACCAGCGCCAAAGACTGCTCATCGAGACATTGGCTGATCTGCCCGGGCTTCGAAGTCCCGGGATCGAGCCCCGCCATCTCGAAACCAGCGCGGTTGGCATAGACGAGTCCCCCGTCCTGATAGACATACAACCCGGTCGGGATGATGTCGGCAAACCTGTCGAGAAGATGGCCGCCGGGACGAGTCGAAGACTCCGATCGGCTGACGTCGGCCAGACGTGTTTCCAATTCGGCCACGCGCTGCTTCAGCCGCGCGACCTCATCCCCCTGCAATTCCCCCTCCGATTCCCTGCGATCCTTCATGAGGGCATACTCCGCACGGGGTGGGTGAGCGTAAAGATGGATGGTACTGCTAACAATATAAGGGAAGTTCGGCGGGGTGTCAAACAGGGGTTTTCGGTTCGAATCCGGCGGCCGGGATGATCGGACCCGCCGATCAGGCTCCTCCGGAGACGAATTTTCGAAGCGCTCCGGTATCGATCGCAATCTCGTGACCCCGACCCTCGAGATAATACCCCATTTGCCGATTGATCGCGAGTATCGGCTCGTTGACGGCCCGCATTTCAGTCACGAATGACTCGTTGGCGGGATATTCCATTCCGATCCGGACGAACAGCTCGGCTTTCAGCCATTTGGCCAGGCCCCGCCCGCGATACTCGGCCGATACCCCGGTCATCGCCTGATACACCTCGCGCGGCGCCGCCGCAAGGAAGAGCCCATTGGTATGCGCGATCATCTTCCCCTGAGGATCGAGCAACGCCACGGTAAATGTCACCGACCCCTGCTCCTCGTGGAGCTTCTCCGCGTGGCGAACCTGCTCGGGATTGAAATGGAACGGCCTCGCCTCCTCGCGTTCACGCGGCATCTCG
>CAYPYM010000167.1:0-6792 GCA_964414435.1 uncultured Ignavibacteriales bacterium
CAGACTTCCTCAATGATATCGAGCGCGATGGTGGTTTCTTCCTCGGTGCCGGAGTTGATCCGGATCCCGTTCGGCACGCCGAACGACGCCACGTGACGAAGGATGAGGCCGTGGTTGAGGCAGCGCCGGAAGAAATCGGCGGCGAACTGCTCCGACGGCATCAGCACGAGGATGAAGTTGGCCGCGGTCTCGACCTGCGCGATCCCGAGTTCCTCGAAACGCGCTTTCATTCGGGCGAGCGAGGCGGTGTTGGTCCTGACGGTGAGATCGAGGAATTCGTCGTCCTCGAGCGCCGCGGTCGCACCGACCTGGGCGAGATGATGTGGTTCGAACGGATAGCGCACCTTGTAGAGCGCATCGATCACCTGGTCGGGGCCGACACCGAAGCCGACGCGGAGCCCGCCGAGTCCGTACGACTTGGACAGGGTCCGGGTCACCAGCATGTTGTCGTACCAGTACGACACTCCCTGGGGGTAGTCGGGGAATATCCCGGCATAAGTGTAGTAGGCCTCGTCGAGAATGACCAGGACATCCGACGGCACCCGGTCCATAAACGTCTCGAAGGCGACCTTGCCGACCATCGTGCCGGTCGGGTTATTCGGGTTGGCGATAAAGATGATCCGCGTCTTCGGCGTGATCGCCCTCAGGATGCCGTCGAGATCGTAGCGGTAGTCTTTCAGCGGGATCGTGCGCAGTACCCGTCCCTGTTTCTTGGTGCTGACGTAGATACCGATAAAGGTCCCCTCACTGGTGAGAACCTCGTCGCCCGCCTCGGAGAAGGCTCCGACGGCGTACCCGATCAGGGCGTCGGTGCCGTGACCGCAGATAATGTGTTTGGGCTGGATATTGTACTTGCGGCTGAGCGCCTGGACGAGGTCCCAGGCGGCCGGGTCGGGATACCGGTTGACATCGGCAACCGCCCCGTGGATCGCCTCCATCGCTTTTGGCGACGGGCCGAGCGGATTTTCGTTCGAGGCCAGCTTGATGACCCGGGAAATCCCTTTCTCGCGCTGAAGTTCGGCGATCGGCTTGCCCGCCTTGTACGGCTGGAGCGAGTTTACGTATTCGGGAATGTATATCATCCAAAAAGTCCTTTGCGAATTAACCGGAACTCGGTCGTTTTCAGTCGGCGGTAATATGGTCAATTCGGGGGCCGTTGACCAGACAAAATCTGCCGCACCGCCGCCCGCGGACTACTTCTTTTCCAGCCAGGAACGGGCGTAATCCTTGTCGATCGTCTCCCGCACGTTGATAGTCGGGTGCAGGGGGCTGTACGTGTCGATCATAACCGCGTACTCATTGGTCTCTTTGGCCCCGATCGAGGCCTCGGTTTTGCCCGGCTGCGGGCCGTGGGGCATGCCGCCCGGGTGCAGCGTGATCGAGCCTTCCTTCACCCCGGTCCGGGACATGAAGTCGCCTTCGACATAGTACAGCACCTCGTCCGAGTCGATATTCGAGTGAACGTACGGCGCCGGGATCGCGTGCGGGTGGAAATCAAATGGCCGCGGGACAAAATTGCACAGGACGAAATCACCGGTCCGGAAAACGATATGCACCGGCGGCGGCAGGTGAATCCGGCCAACCTTCGGGTGATAGCTCTTGATGTTGAACGCGAACGGGTAGAGGTAACCGTCCCAGCCGACCACATCGAACGGGTGATGCGGGGCGATGTGCTCGAAATAGCGATGCCGGGCCTTGATGATGATGCGGAATTCGCCCGTCTCGTCTTTCGGGTCCAGCTCCATCGGGACCTTGAAATCGCGCTCGCTGTAAGGTGCCTGCTCCTCGAGCTGGCCGTACTCGTTGCGGTACTTGCCGGGGATTTCGAACGCCGTGTCGGACTCGACCAGGAGCAGTTTCGTTTCCAACGGCTTGTCGAACACGAAGCGATGGGTCACCGCCCGGGGGATCACGAACTGGTCGCCGTCCTCGAACGGGATATTGCCGAATTCGCTCTGGAAAACGCCGCGGCCGTGATGGACCATGACGTACTCGGCGGCCCAGGCGTTGCGGTAGAAATCGTCGGTGTTTTCGGTCGGACGGGCGGTGGCCAGCTCGGTGTGGTTGTTCCTCAGGAAGACGTTTCGGCCGGTGATATAGTTGCCGCCGGGCTCCTTCTCATCGGTGAAACAGTGGTAGTACAGCACCTGCGCCTCGGGCCAGTCAACCTTCTTGAACAGGTCGATTTCGTGCGAGGCGAGCACCTCGGTCGGCATGTGGTGGTGGTATTTGGTCGCGTAGACGCCCGAGAACCCTTTGCTCGAGAACAACTCCTCGCGGTAGAGGGATTTCCCGTCGGGTTTGTAGAAGGTCGTATGTTTGGTCTGGGGCAGTTCGCCCAATCTATGGTAGAACGGCATGGCTCGTGTCCTTTCGTCGCATAGCGCCCGGAAAAACCGCCCGGCAGTTCACGACCGCCGGGCGCGTTCTATTTAGCAGGCGGGCATGCCCTCGACCGGGTCCCGGTCGAGATTGCCGCGCAGTTTCTGGTCAAGCTCGATCGATTCGAACAGCGCCTGGAAATTCCCTTTGCCGAAGCCCTCGCTGTTGCCGACCCGCTGGATGATTTCGAAGAAGAAGGTCGGGCGGTCGAAAATCGGCTTGGTGAACAGTTGCAGCAGGTAGCCGTCGCTCTCGAGATCGCAGAGAATACCGTGCTCCTGCAGCTCGTCCATCGGCTCCTTGATCTTGGACATGATATCTTTGCGGGCGCGCAGCTTGTCGTAGTACGTGTCGGGCACCGCGAGGAACTCCATGCCGTTGGCGCGCAGGTGGGCGATCGATTCGATGATATTGTTGGTACGGATCGCGACATGCTGGACGCCCGAACCGTGGTATTCCTGGATGAACTCCTCGATCTGCGATTTCTTCAACCCCTCGAACGGCTCGTTGATCGGGTTGCGGATTTTACTGTCACGGGTACGCACCACTTTGGAGAGCAGTGCGGAATACTTGGTGCCGATATCGCCCGCCTTGAAATCGACGAATGTCTCGAAATCCATGGTGCGATTGAAGTAGTCGGCCCAGAGGTTCATTTCGTTCTCGCGCACGTTGCCGACAATATGGTCGACCGCGAGCAGGCCGGTTTCCTTCCGGTCGATGGCGATCTTCTGAAGGGGCTCGCAGAAGCCGGGGGCGAGAATGTGTTTGTAATCGTCGCGATTGACGTATACCATCTCGGTGTCATCGTAGAGACGGATCGCCGCCTCGGTGATGTAGCCGTGGTGGTTTTCGATCTTCTCGGGCCGGCGCACCATAACGGCGCCGTTTTGGGTGGCGTGACGGAAAGCTGCGTCGACATCGTCAACCTCGACCGCCCAGCGCTTAACCCCGTCGCCGTGCTGCTGGAGCCAGCCGTTCACGTCGTAGGTCGAGGGCTGAAGGGGGGAGGTGACGACGATTTTGAGGCGGTGCCGGGTGAGATAGTATGACACCCGGTCGCGCACGCCCGTTTCGGGGCCGCGGTAGCCGGTGAATTCCATTCCGAGGGCCTTGGCGAACCAGAAGGCCGTGGTCCTGGCGGATCCGACGTAAAACTCGATATAGTCGTAGCCGCGAATGCCTAAAACGCCGCTCATTTCATATCTCCTGCATATGGCCTGTCGATTAACTCGGTCCGATCAGCGGTGGGTCGGGCTAAACGTTTCGAAATCATTCGCTTACCCTGTTTGCTGATCACTTGTTGTATAACGCCCGTCCGTGACGATTGTTCCCCGTCGGACGGTATCGTGGACCAGTATAGCCCGCAAAAGAAGGCCGCGCAAGGGGTAATTCCGACCGGGGAAAGAGCGCCGGTGAAACTGCGGCGGGGGGCGCGGTGTTACAGCACCAGAGCGTCGGGCGCGGCCGACTTCCCGCCGGACGACGATTCAACCACAAAGGAGACTTCCACATGGTCCGGACTACCGGAAGAACCGGGGGATGGCTGACGATCGCGATGGCGCTGTTGCTGCCGGTGCTATCGTGCTCCAAGGGCAACTCCGAACAGGAAGAAGGCAAGGACACCGTGGCGGTAAACGCAAAGCTCGAGGGGACGGTCAACGCGCCCGATTTCCCCGCCGGTCTCGACTGGCTCAATACCGATCACCCCATCTCGATCCGCGAACTGCGCGGCAAACTGGTCCTCCTCGATTTCTGGACCCTCGGCTGCATCAACTGCATCCACGTGATCCCCGACCTTCGGAGACTGGAACAGAAGTACGGCGATGACCTGGTCGTGATCGGGGTCCACTCGGCCAAGTTCACCACCGAGAAGGGAACCGACGCGATACGGCAGGCGATTCTTCGCTACGACATCCACCACCCGGTCGTCAACGACTCGGGCTTCCAGATCTGGAGCGAGTACGGCGCCAACGCCTGGCCGACGTTCGTGTTTATCAATCCGAAGGGCAAAATTATCGGCACGCATTCGGGAGAGGGGGTCTACGACCTGTTCGACGCCGTAATCGGGCAGGCGATCAAGTATTTCGACGCCCGCGGCGAGTTGAAGCACGGACCGCTCAACCTGGCGCTCGACCCGGAACGTGAACTGAATACGCTGCTCTCCTTCCCCGGCAAAGTGTCGACCGACAGTGCCTCGGGGCGGCTGTTTATCACCGATTCGAACAACAACCGGATCATCATTACCGACCGCAACGGTGCGATTCTCGATGCGGTCGGCGGCGGGGGACAGGGGAACAAGGACGGCAGTTTCGAGGAGGCCGAGTTCGACCATCCGCAGGGGACGTATCTCGACGGCGATCAACTTTATATCGCCGACACCGAGAATCACGACATCCGCCGGGCCGATCTCACGAAACGGACCGTCACGACCATTCTCGGCACCGGCGTGCAGGCGCGACGCTACAACGAGCCGGGTACCGGGACAAATGTTGCGCTGAATTCGCCGTGGGATGTGCTCGTACTGCACGACACGCTCTATATCGCGATGGCCGGTTCGCACCAGATCTGGGCGGCCGATCTCAGCACGATGGAGGCGAAGCCGTACGCCGGGAGCGCACGGGAGGGCCGTGACGACGGCCCGCGACTGGAGGCGGCCCTGGCCCAGCCGAGCGGCCTCACCACCGACGGCAAGAAGATCTACTTCGCCGACAGCGAATCGAGTTCGATTCGCGAGGTCGGTCTGGGGGCGGATGCCGAGGTCAAGACGCTGGTCGGCTCGGGACTGTTCGATTTCGGCGACCGCGACGGCGGCCATGAGATCGCCCGGCTTCAGCACCCGCTCGGGGTCGCATTCCACGACGGCCGGGTGTGGGTGACCGACACCTACAATTCGAAAATCAAGATCATCAATCCCGGACGCCGCACGAGCGAGACGTATGCCGGCACCGGCGAGGCCGGCTACAAGGACGGCGACATCAAAGACGCGCAGTTCTTCGAGCCGGGCGGGCTGGCCTTCCTGGGTGACACGCTGTATATCGCCGATGTCAACAACCAGGCGATTCGGGTGATCGACCTGAACACGAAGAAGGTTTCGACCCTGACGTTCACCAACCTCGACAAATTGCACCGCAAGGCGCCCACCATGGCCGACCAATTTACCGGGCGGATCGTGACGCTTGAACCGACGACGATCGCGGCGGGAAGCGACATCGTCAATCTCCACTTCAAGCTCCCGCATGGATACCATTATTCCGACGGCGCTCCGTTCTATGTGAGCGCGAAAGCGGCCGACAGCAGTATCGCCAAGCCGACCGACAACGGCGACCTCCTGACCGGCGCCCCGGTCAAGCCGGTGCCGGTAGCGGTGACGACCATGCCGGGCAAGACCGAACTGGTATTCGACGCCGCGATCTACTTCTGTTCGAGCGGGTCGGATGTCTGCATGGTGGACAACGTGCGGGTGAAGCTGCCGGTGACGGTGGCCGAGGGCGGCGCGAAAGAAACGTCGGTGCCGATCGAAATTGAGGCCAGACGACCGATGTAAAGCGGATTCAAATCTCGGGTGTGAACGACCCGGTCGACCAGACGGTCGGCCGGGTTCTCTATTTTTCGGAGCAGTTACTTCTTTTTCGGGACAAAGTCGATGTTGTAGATGACCGAGGCCGGAATCGCGTGACCGTCGGCATCGGTACACGGTTTGAAGCGGGCAAACCACGAGGCGGCCCGGGCGGCGTTGTCGAGGCGAAGATCGCCCGACGACTTCGCGATCACCGAACGGAGCACGGTGCCGGTCGTATCGATATCGACCATGATCCAGACCCGTCCGCCGATTCCCTCGCGGCGAGCATCGGCCGGATACCGCGCGGCACGTTGGTAGGTCCGCTCCCAGTTGAGGAAGACGTGATCCGAGTCGTCCGCCCCGATCGGCGGCGGCCCGGAGAACTGCTCGGGACTTGATACGGCTGAGGCCAGGCTGGTCATTTGCTGCGACGAGGCGAGGTCGAGATAGGTCCGCGCCTGGCTGTTGGTCGAATCGACCGCGAGAATACGCTCGGCGAGTTCGACCACACGCTCGTATCGCGCCTTGCGGAAATACCAGGGAAGGATGGCGTTGTAGAGGGACAGGCGGGCCTGTTCGATCCGGAGCCGGTCGGCGTCGAGCGGACCGGCGGCCGCCTTCTGCAGTTTGCTCTCGGCTCGATTCAGCGCGGACCGCAGCGAGCTGTTTTCGGGGTCGGCTTCCAGCATCCGGGTCAGCCGGGCTGCCGCAGTTCGGTAGTCGCCCGAACCCATCGCCTGAATCGCTCTCTGCTGAAGTTCCTCGGGGGTGGCGGCCGGTGGCGAAAGATCCACCCAATTGTCGACCGCCAGTCGCCGATCGAGCGCAGCCGGATCGGCTCCGGGAAGGAG
>CAYPYM010000168.1:0-6785 GCA_964414435.1 uncultured Ignavibacteriales bacterium
GGCCAGTTCAACGTTACCGGAGATTCTTTGTGACACGCACCCCTCGACTATCGGTCCTGCTGATCGCCCTCTTCGCCGCCGCGGTATTGTTCGCCGTGGCCCGTACACCTTCGGTAGGCTCACGTCTCCTCTCCGGTTCCAACACCGACCGCGAGGACAGTCTCATGACCCACAAGATACAGAAATCCGACGAAGAATGGCGGCGGGAACTGACCCCCGAACAATACCGCATCACTCGACAGGGCGGTACCGAGGCGCCGTTCAGCGGCAAGTACTACAATTTCCACGGCGACGGCGTCTTCCGCTGTGTCTGCTGCGGCGCCGTGCTGTTCGACTCCGACACGAAATACAATTCCGGCTCCGGCTGGCCGAGCTTCTACGCTCCGGCCAACGACACCGCCCTCGCTACCGATCAGGATATGAGTCTCGGCATGATCCGGACCGAGATTCGCTGCCGGGAATGTGGCGCCCATCTCGGGCACCTGTTCGACGATGGCCCGCAGCCGACCGGGTTGCGCTACTGCATCAACTCGGCGGCGCTCGAGTTCGAGGCCGACACGACTAAATCCGGGAGCGGCAACAAGCCGAACCCGGACGACTAGGCGGCTCCCGCCGACCGATTCAAAGAACTGGAAAGGACTCTGTGATGACACTCAAGCCGACCCGCCTCTGGCTCGCCGCCGGGCTGTTTCTGGCCGCTTTCGCGTCCGGCAGCGGCTGCTCTTCCGATAAAGAGAAGGCACAAAATGAGAGCGACACCAATCAGCCGGTCGCCGTCCATTCCGAAAATGTGTCGACACTTCCGTCACTGCAGCGGCAACTCGACGAACGCAAGGCGAACTTCTCGGCCAAGGCGCCGGCCGACATGGTTATGGCGTTCGAGGCCGGGGTCGACCAGCTGCGCGACTCCGGAATCCTCGACAAGGTGAGGAAAGTCGGCGACACCGCTCCCGACTTCACTCTGCCCGATGCCAACGGCCTGCCCGTCAAACTGCGCGACATCCTCGCCGAGGGACCGGTCGTGCTGGTCTGGTACCGCGGCGGCTGGTGCCCCTACTGCAACCTGCAACTGCGCGCGATGCAGCAGGCGCTTCCGGAGATCCACCAGCTCGGCGCGCAGGTCATCGCCGTCAGCCCGAATCTGCCCGACAGCTCACTCTCGACACAGGAACGCGACAGCCTCCAGTTTATCGTCCTCAGCGACAGCAATCTCACGGTGGCCCGTCAATACGGCGTCGTCTACACCGTGCCGGACACGGTGATGAAGTACTTCAAGGGGCGTATCGACTTTGCCGCTTACGACGGCACCGACTCGCACGAGCTGCCGCTGGCCGTGACCTACGTGATCGGCACCGACGGCGTCATCAAATGGGCGTTTATCAGCGCCGACTACCGCCGCCGGGCCGAACCGAGCGACATCGTCGCGGAACTGAAGAAGCTGCAACAGAGCTGATCTACGCCTGTCGGGTCGAAATCCCGGCCGTTCCGGCCAGTGAAAATCCACGCGAACCTTTTGTCGCCGGCGCTGTTGTAGTGCTAGTTGAATTGCACCGGGCCGAACTGGCCCCTTTTGCCCCGCACCCACTGAAATCCGGAATATCAAGTACTGGTGTTATATCTCCGGCAGGAGGAACGATGAAAACCATTCTTGTCACGCTTCTGGTGCTGATCGCCCTCGCGGTCTTGTTCGGCCTGTGGGTAATGTACTCGGGCGTCTACAACGTCGCCGCGGTCAATCCGCACACCGCAATCATGAAATGGGTCCTCTCAACCACGTCCGATAACTCGGTCAAGGCACACGCCGACGACATCAAGGCTCCGGATCTGAGCGACACCACCATGATTCTCACCGGTATCGCCCATTACAACGGGATGTGCGTCGACTGCCACGGCGCCCCGGGGCGCAAGCGCAATGAATTCGCCAAAGGTCTCAACCCCCATCCGCCGTCACTGGCGGCCGCGGTCGACGACTGGAACGACGGCGAGCTGTTCTGGATCGTCAAGAACGGCTACAAGATGACCGGTATGCCCGGCTTCGCTCCCACCCACACCGATGCTGAAATCTGGGACATCGTCGCGTTTCTGCGGAAACTGCCCGATATCGACGGGGCGCAGTATAATGCCATGCTGGCGCGGGCCAAAGCCGACGGCCTGATGGAAGAGTCGGAGATGGAAATGGGCGAAGAGGCTGGCGGCGGGCACTGAACCGGCCGCCGATCACCCGACATTTTTTCGTTGATTTCGACCGTCTCCTGTCCTACTGATGAAATCGAAACGGTAACCCTGATTTCCGGAGGCAGGACAGGCCCGTGTACGAACTGATACAGAATTGGCTGCTCGGCCTGGGGGTCGAGCAGAATCTCAGCATCTGGCTCGGCTGGGCCATCCTGATCGCCGGCCTGATCGCGGTCGCCATGATCGCCAAGTTCATCACCCGCCGGGTGGTGCTCCGGGCGATCACGTTTTTTGTACGGCGCACCGCGACCAAGTGGGACGACGCCCTCCTGCAGCGACACTTCTTCAGCCGCCTGGCCCATTTCACCCCGGCCATCATCTTCTATTTCGGGGCCCCGCTTTTCCCGGCTGTGGCGCCGACCGTCGAACGCATCGCGATGGACTACATGATCCTGACCGGGCTGTTCGTCGTCAGCGCCTTCCTCAGCGCGGTCGAGGATGTCTATGCCACGTACTCGATCTCGCGCCAGAAGCCGATCAAGGGATACGTTCAGCTCACCCGGATCATCCTGTTCATCTTTGTCGGTATCATTGCCCTGGCCACCCTGATGAACCGTTCGCCCTGGCTGCTTCTGTCCGGGCTGGGGGCGATGACGGCGGTCATCCTGCTCATCTTTCGCGACTCGATTCTCGGTCTGGTCGCGAGCGTCCAGCTCTCCTCGAACGACATGGTGCGGATCGGCGACTGGATCGAGATGCCGAAATACGGCGCCGACGGCGACGTGATCGATGTCACCCTGAACACCGTCAAGGTGCGCAACTGGGACAAGACGATCACGACCATCCCCGCCTATCAACTGATCTCCGATTCGTTCAAGAACTGGCGCGGGATGACCGAGTCGGGGGGGAGGCGGATCAAGCGGGCGGTGAATATCGATATGGCCGGTATCAAATTCTGTGATAAAGCGATGCTCGACCGGTTCGAGGAGTATCAGTTGCTTGCGCCCTATATCCGGCAGCGACGGAAGGAGATCGCCGAATACAACAAAACGCACGATATCGACACCCGGCACCTCATCAATGGCCGCAACATGACCAACATCGGCACCTTCCGCGCCTATGTCGCCGCCTATCTGCACAGCCACCCAAAGATCCATCAGGACATGACCTTCCTGATCCGCCATCTGCCGCCGGGGGAGAACGGCCTGCCGATCGAAATCTATGTGTTCTCCAACGATCAGGAGTGGGCCAATTTCGAGGCGATACAGGCCGACATCTTCGATCACATCCTCGCCGTGCTTCCGCTGTTCGACCTGCGGGTGTTCCAGCGTCCGAGCGGCTACGACTTCCGGGGCCTGGCCGACCTGCTCAAAGCAAACTGATCTCGACCCGGCCTGAACCGACCTCGGTCGGCTGTTGTTGTAGGAACATCTCGCTTCAAACCGATACAGGAGAAACCATGAGCGCGCCAGACGATACCATGATCCTTGAAGTCATGATCGAGATCCCCAAGGGGAGCCGCAACAAATACGAATACGACAAACAGAAAAAAGTCTTTCGCCTCGACCGCATGCTGTTCTCGGCCGTACACTATCCCAGCGACTACGGCTTCATCCTCGATACCCTCGGCGGCGACGGCGACCCGCTCGACGCCCTTGTGCTCATCTGGGAACCGACCTTCCCCGGCTGCGTGATCGACGCCAAACCGGTCGGGCTTTTCAAGATGTGGGATGAAAAGGGCCCCGATGAAAAGATCCTCTGCGTACCGATCCACGACCCGATGTGGAACCATATCGAATCGCTCGATCAGGTCCCGCAGCATCTCCAGAAGGAGATCGGTCATTTCTTCGATGTTTACAAAGAACTCGAAGAGAAGAAGACCGCGGTCGAGGGCTGGGAGGATCGCGATGCTGCGGTACGGATCGTGCGTGAGGCCCAGGACCGGTATCGGCAAAACCGTCCCTGAATCCCCGGGCCTTGACCGGACACCTTCCGATTCCCGTTAAGTTGCGTTCTATCAGTGAGCAGATAGACGCTGTCATTCTCCACTGCCACTTTTTGTCGGTCGCGCCGTGCGATCGAATCACATGGAAAATTCCGACACGCCGAAGAAATCGCTTGTCCGCCCTCCCGCCGCGATGCTATGTTGAATCCGTGGCTTGTATTCCCACACGACCTTGATGGAGCTTTCCATCTGAGCAACCAAGTCCTGAAAAACTAAGAACCGGTCTATCCGCCAGGGCCGACGTGCGCAAGGAGGTGGTGCCGCGAACCATTCGTCCTACGGCTATAGCTGTATCTATGTTCAGACCAGTTTCAATTTGGAAGAAACACTCTTGGAGGACCGATGAAGAAGATCTCTCTCCTCATCCTGAGTCTGGTCGTGCTCGTTGCGGGAGCCGTGTCTGCCGACCAGATCATTACTCCCAATCGCCCGGCGGCGAACGCACCGTCGTTTCTCGGGTATGTTCAGGACAAACTGATCGTGGTGATGAAAAGCGACCTCGGCCGCATCACGCCGCGCATGGCCGCCAACGGCGTCGTGCAGCTCGGTATTCCCGAGCTGGACGAGGTGGCGCAGAAACTCGCCGTGTCCAATTTCTACCGCCAGTTCCCCGGGTCCGAAACGAAATCGACCGCGCTCGACCAGAAGCTCGCCCGCTACTATGAGGTGAAGTTCGAGGCCGGCACGATCGACATGGCGATGGAATACTACAGCGCGCTGCCGCAGGTCGACCACGTCGAACCGATCGGCATCCACGCCATGTACGCCACGCCCAACGACGGCTACTTCTCATATCAGTGGCATCTGAATCAGGCGAGCGACCACGATGTCGACGCGCCCGAGGCATGGAATGTCCAGACCGGCTCGACCTCGACCATCGTCGCCCTGCTCGATTCGGGCACCCGCTACTACCATCCCGATCTCGGCGGCGCCAACGCCTCGCCGAGCAACCCCGGCGCCTCGCGCGGCAACATGTGGATCAACACCGCCGAGCTGAACGGCACCTCGGGTGTCGATGACGACGGCAACGGCTATGTCGACGACTGGATCGGCTGGGACTTTATCGACGGCGTGTCGAACTGCTGGACCGGTGAAGACTGCAACACCGAAGACAACGACCCGCGCGACTTCAACGGCCACGGCACCCACACCGCCGGCATCATCGCGATGCTTACCAACGACGGTTACGGTATGGCCGGAATCGCCGGCGGCTGGGGCAACGGCAGCCAGGCCGTTACCGGCAACGGCGTCAAGCTGATGGCGTTGCGCATGGGCTATTCGTACAACTACGGCGGCACGGAGTACGGCGTCGTACAGATGGATTGCGCTGCGTCGGCCTTCTACTACGCCGCCAACAAGGGCGCGAAGATCGCCTCCTGCAGCTGGGGTTCCTCGAACACCGGCGGCCTCGGCGCCGCGGTTGACTACTTCATCAACCAGGGCGGGATCGTGTTCGTCGCCGCCGGCAACGACGGCTCCCAGACCGCCGACTACCTCAACGGTCGCGGCGACTGCGTCTCGGTGGCCGCCACCGATGAAAACGACAACGCCGCCAGTTTCACCACCTACGGCACCTGGGTCGACATCTGCGCCCCCGGCAACAACATTTACAGCACCTATCACGACCACACCGACCCGAACACCAACTACTGGGCGGCGTTGAGCGGCACCTCGATGGCCACGCCGCTGGCCGCCGGGGTCGGCGCCCTGGTCTGGTCGCAGAACCCGACCTGGACCGCCTCGCAGGTGAAGACTCAGCTCTATTCCACCGCGGACAATATCGACGCCTACCTCAGTTCGACCTACATCGGCAAGATGGGCGCCGGACGGGTCAACGCCTACGCCGCCGTGAACACCGGCACGCCCGCCGCGCCGGTCGCCAACTTCAGCGGCTCGCCGACCTCCGGCACCGCCCCGCTGACAGTGAACTTCACCGACCTCTCCACCGGCAGCATCACGAGCTGGGCGTGGACCTTCGGTGACGGCGGCAGTTCGACCACGCAGAACCCGTCGCATACGTACACCTCATCGGGCACCTACACCGTCACCCTGACCGTCACCGGTCCCGGCGGTTCCGACGGCGAAACGAAAACGAACTACATCTCGGTCGGCTCGTGCACGGCGCCGGTGGCGAACTTCAGCGGTTCGCCCACCTCGGGCACCTATCCGCTGGCGGTCAACTTTACGGATCTGTCGAGCGGGTCACCGACCAGCTGGAGCTGGACCTTCGGTGACGGCGGCAGCTCAAGCGCGCAGAATCCGTCGCACACCTACACCACGGCCGGCACCTACACCGTCACCCTGACCGCGACCAACTCATGCGGTTCCGACGGCGAGACGAAGACCGGCTACATCACGGTCTCGGCGCCCAGCGCGAACTACGCCTCGTTGCCGTATTCGACCGGTTTCGAGTCGGGTTCGTTCGACGCGTACTGGTTCACTCAGAGCGACAATTCCGAGGGCCGCATCCTGATCACGACCGCGAACACGCCGCACACCGGCTCGTATCACATGACCATGGACGACAACACCAGCGGCAGCCTGTACGCGCAGAACGAGGCGTGGCTTCGCCTCAATCTGACCGGCCAGACGCAGGTTGAACTGT
>CAYPYM010000169.1:0-6773 GCA_964414435.1 uncultured Ignavibacteriales bacterium
TCGGCCTCGATCTGGGTGGCGTCGAACGAGCCGTCGTACACCGGACTGGCCGGATTGCTGAAATCGATCGTCGTCTGCCCGGTGACATTGCCGGTGTAGACCTTGCCGGTGACATCGGTGATCGATACGACGTTGTCATCGATCTTGACGAGGCCGGTCAGGTTCGTGAACGGCACGTCCATGTAGAACACGGTATCGAACTTCACTGTCCCGCGGCCGTCGAGTTTCGGCAGGATGAACGGCGGGATCGTATCCGAGCGGCCGGCGAGCGGATTGGCCGAATCGGCCGAGGTCGGCGAGGTCTCCGGGAAAAGCGAATCGACATTGAACCGATGCGACGTCATCGCAAATACCAGTTCCGGCTGGCGCAGCTTGCTCTTATCGACTGACTCGATCGGGAGCAGATACGGGAACGGCCGCGAGATCGAACCGGTCAGCGAGAGGTCGCTGGTGCGGAACTCGGCGATCAACTTATCGATCCGGATCGTGTCGGGGACCATGGTCAGGCGGGTCTCGAAGTGCTTGATCGGTTCGGCCAGCATGGTGTCGGCAAAGGAACCGTTGGTGATACTGGTGGTCCCCCGGATCTTGAGGCCCGACGGCTCGAGAATGTCGCCGCTGAGCGCCAGGTTCATATCGAGCAGGCCGGTCAGTTTGGGGTCGCCCTCTTTGGGCAGGAACGGCTGCGCCATGGCCAGGTCGACCTTGCCCTTGAGGGTGCCGTCGATCGACGGATTCGCTTTGGCCGGTGCGGTGCTGTCGGCCATGACATACGGGATCAGGTCGTTGATCCGGCCGGTGAAAGCGATCGCGCCCGACTTGAACGCGGCCCGGAGGTTGTTGATCTTGACCAGCTTATTGTCGAAATAGGCATCGACCGTGAACGTATCGATCGGCTCCGGCAGCGCGTCCGAAGAGAAGCGGCCATCGGCTATCGCGAGATCGCCCGAGAGGCTCAGATTGGTTGGGTCCTTGAGCGGCCCGGCGACCTTGAGCGAGAATTTAGCGTCGCCGGCGATATCGGGGTTGTTCTTCGCCGGGAGGAACGGTTTGGCGAAAACAAGGTCGACTTCACCGGTGATCTCGCCGTTGACGGTCGGGTTGTCGAAGTTCTCGACCACGAGGTGCCCCTTGAGCGGCTTGTCGTCGAACGTCGCGTCCTCGATATTGAGGCGAACGTTGTCGTTCTTGAAATCGACCATCGCGCGGGCGATTTTCAGGTCGCCCTTGACCTCGTTGTAGGCGAGCTTCGTTTTCGTGATCTGGGCGTTGCCGGAATAGGTGAGCGGATCGGCCCGGCCGGCATCGTATTCGGCGTCGGCCTCGAAGGCGAAGTCACCGTCGATCGTGAATCCCTCCAGCGCCTTGAGCTGCTCCCTGGGCATGAGCGAGAACAGGTCCTTGACCGCAATATTGTCGGAGCGGAAATGCGCCCGCGCGATCAACGTGTCGGCATGATCGACCTCGCCGGTCATGGTGAAGCCGAGATCGTTGACCTTGAGCTCGGCGTCCTCAAGGAGGAGATTCTTGCGGGCAAGATCGTAGGACGCCTCATAGCGCAGCCCGAGCGCGACCGGCGGGACCGTGTCGGTCGTGATATAGCTCGCCTCAGCGATCGCGAGCTTCCCTTTCGATTTGTAGAAGTCGGTACGGGGGGTCGAAAGCGAGGTGTTCAGATCGACACCCTTGAGCAGGACGGTCATCGCCGAGGAGTCGTCGACATATTCGATCCGGCCGTCGTTGATTTCGAGCCGGTCGAAACTGACCGCGGCCGCGGCCGGCTTGGCCTCGGACGGCATCTGGGACACCGCCTGGGCGGTGTCGGTTACCGGGAAGCTAAAATTGTTGGTGCCGTCGGCGTTCTTGTGGAGCGAGATCACGGGGCGGTCGATGATCAGGCGGCTGAGGCGGTATTCGCTCGAGAGCAGCGGCAGGAGTTGCAGCTTGACATCGATCTTGTCGGCGGTGAGCATATCTCCCGCGCCCGGCCAGCCGGCCGGGTTGGCGACGCTGACCCCCTGCAGTTCTATACCCAGGCCGCCCCAGATGGAGACATCCACGCCTTTCACATCGATCTGGCGCCCGAGCGCTTCGGAACCTTTTTTGACCGCCACTTCCTTGGCCTTTTCGACCGGGAAGAACAGCTGGACACCGACTATGAGCAGGATCAACAGGACCGCGATGATCCCGACGATCCAACCGAGAATCTTGAGTAATTTTCTCATCTATGTAACCCCTTCTGATTGTCTGTGGAGCCTTATACAAATCTACGGGGGGCGCCCGAGCCGATCAAATTAAAAAGCAAAAGCGAACCGCCGCGTCGGTAGGACGCAGCGGTTGGCGCTATTCGAAAAGCCGGCCGTGCGGGTCAGAGTTCGAAGGTGTCGCCCGGCTTGAGCGTCTCGACCCTGGCGTTTTTGACCTTTTTGGCAAACGCCTGCGGGTCGGCGGCGATCAGTTCCCAGGTGTTGTAGTGGAAGGGGATGATCGTTTTGGGCTGGAGGAATTCGGCCGCTTTGACGGCATCGTCGATCCCCATCGTGAAATTGTCGCCGATCGGCAGGAAGGCGAGGTCGATCTTGTTCATTTCGCCGATCAGTTTCATATCGAGAAAGAGGCCGGTGTCGCCGGGGTGGTAGATCGTCTTGCCGTCCATGGTGATCAGGAACCCGACCGGCGGGCCGGTATACCGGGAGGCGTCGGGGCCGTAGCCGCCGCCGTGGTGGGCGATGGTCAGCTTGATATGGCCGCACGCGAAGTCGTGGGCGCCGCCGATATGCATGCCGTGGGCGTTCACCCCTTCGGAGGCGAACAGATTGGCCAGTTCGTGCGACGCGATGATCAGCGCGCCGGTCCGTTTGGCGATCGAGATAGCGTCGCCGACATGATCCCCGTGGCCGTGGCTGACCAGGATGAAATCGACATCGATATCCTCGGCCTTGGCGGCCGCGGCGGGGTTATTGGTCAGGAACGGATCGATAATGAGGCTGTGTTTGTCGTTGGTGATTGTCACGCAGGAGTGGCCGAGCCAGCGTACTTTCAGCATATGGACCTCCTCGGTCAAAGAGCGTTCGTCGAGACTTTCCCTAATCTCGTTAAGTATGGGCATCGCGGCGGGGGTTGTCAAGGCGGATAGGAGGTGGGCGGTGCCGGGGTTGTCGGCGCCCGGTGTCTTCTTGAACAGGCGGGGGCGGGCGGTGGTTCCGGGGGGGGGCGGGCGGAGGCCGCCCGATCACGCCCGAATCCGGATTGAACGGCAGCGATCAAAACAGGTAGTTCATGAGCCCTTCAACCAGTGTCACTCGGTCTTCGTAGGGCCAGGTCCACTCCCCATATCGTGTGATCTGAACACCGACTTCTATTTGCTTCAAGACTCGGCCCGTGAGAGTGTAGTCCTGAAAATCGAGGTGGGTTCCCTGTGGATATTTGGCGACTCGCTCGGTTATGTTGGCGACCATGCCAAAGCCGATCCCCACCGAACCTCCGATCGTCCACTCGGTAGGATTTCGGCGACTTTCGAGCCGCCCGATACTGAACGGCCCGGCACCGTAGAAGCCGGGATCTACCCGGGCCGGGGGCGCATAGCTGAATGTGGCGGTCCACTGTCCCAACTGCAGAACCGCACCGTAGGCGACGTCATAACGTGAGTCGCGGTTCCACCCGGGGCCATGCTGAGGGCGATAGGTGAACGAGCGATACACTATCTCCAGTCGGCAGTCCAGCTTCGAAAACTGCAGGGTGTCGATGATCGGTTCCGGGTTGGAAATGTAATAACTCTCCTGTCGGTGCCTTCGCCACCAGTAGTTCGCATAGATCCCGACCTGGGCATGGTCGAACAGCCCGACCGCAGCGTGCGCGGTGGATGCAATCGTCTTGTCGGTCGCGCTCTCGTACGTGTAATCGCATCCGAGACCCAATTCGATTTGCCGATGGAAGAGCAGGTGTCGATAGAAACCGGAGTAGTCGTCGAGCACAACGTCAGGCTGAAAATCCCCGAGTGATAGCCAGGTCAACTGGCCCGAAACCGACGTTGACAACCGATCCGGCCCGGAATGTACATTTCGGCTCCACTGCAAAATCGGGGCGGCTCTGACAGGCAGGTCGTAGGCACTTGCTAGTCGGGACCCGGCCTTGTACACCTGACCGAAGCGGGCGGTGCCGTAGAGACCCGACACGGGCATAGCGGTTGCGCTGATGCTACCACCAATAGTGTAGTCCCGCGATAGCGAGTCGGTCAATTGGGGCGGGTCGTAACCAGTGTCAGCCCGATACGAGTTTACTCGGCGGTTCGCATACGTGCCAGTGAGGTCGGCCGAGATATTCAGGAAGTCGGTCAATCCTATCGCGGCCGAATTGGTGACCGCCCAGGTATGGGTGGTAGCGCGATGGGGGCTGAAGAGCGGGGGACCATATTGATAGTAGAAAGACACGTAGGCCCCGTCGTCCTGTGCAAAATCGAACCTGACGTCGGTGTTCAGTCGGACGATACGCCGAGTCAGCCAGGCACCGATCCTGTAGGTGTAAACCGCCTGTTGACGGTTCAGATGCAGTGAATCGCGACTCAACCATGTCGAATGAATTGTCGCTCGAAATGCCCGCCTTATGTCATCGACTGCCTGTTTCCGCTCCCGGTACTGGAGGTTTCCCAATCCGATCTGCCAGTTGGCGTGCGGCCGCCCTTCGAAATACAACTTGGCGGTCGAGAAGCCATCGCCTTCCTCGTCATTGTCAATAATCAGGTAATCTCCGAGGTCATCGACCCCGAAGCGCAGATGCCGGTTGGCGAAGCTGAAGCCTGCGTAGGAGTATACCGTATCCATATCGCTCCAGTATCGCAGTGAATCAGCGACGAGGGTCCCTTGCGCCCAGCGACCGAAATAGTACTCCGCCGGTACGTTGACGTAGTCACCGGCCGCAACAACGCCGGTGAATACGGTAATCAATAGAGCTGTAAGAACGAGAGTCAGGACTGATTTGATGACAAATGCCCGCAGGGCTTTCCCGTGTGCCACGTTTACCCTCCCCGTTGCATGCTGAGTGTACTACGCGATAATCCCCCCGCCCAGCAATACGTCACCGTCGTAAAACACCACCGACTGGCCGGGAGTTATCGCCCGCTGCTTATCGGTAAAGATAATATGGACACGGCCATCCGGCAAGCAGGTAATCTTAGCCGGACCGGGCGCGTGCAGGTATCGAATCTTGACCTCGCCCGCGAAGGTGTCGCCCTCCCTGGGCGGCGCCATGCCGATCCAGTTCACCCGCTCGGCGTCGAGCTCGGTCTTATAGAGCGAACGGTTGTCGCCCACAATCACCCGGTGCGTCGTGCTATCGATCCGCTGGACATAGAGCGGCTCGGGCGCGGGATGCTTCAGGCCGAGACCATGGCGCTGCCCGATCGTGAAATTGGTCGTGCCGTCGTGCGCGCCGAGCACGCTGCCGTTCTCGTGCACGATCTCCCCCGGCTGCTGGCCGAGATCGTGCTTTTCCTCCCACTCACGCAGGAAGCGGCGGTAGTCGTTGTCGGCGACAAAACAGATCTCGCGCGACTCCGGCTTCTTCGCTGTCCGAAGGCCATGCTTCTCGGCGATTGCGCGGACCTCCCTCTTGAGCAGCCCGCCGAGCGGCATGAGCGTGCGCGAAAGCGCGTCCTGCGTCACACCCCAGAGCACATAGGACTGGTCGCGGGTGGTATCCACACCCTTGCGAATATGCCAGCGCCCACCGGCGCCCTGCTCGACAAATGAATAGTGCCCGGTGGCGATATAGTCGCAGCCGACCTCACGCGCCTTCTGAAGAAAGGCGTTCCACTTGATATCGGAATTGCAGGCGACACACGGATTGGGCGTACGCCCGGCGCGGTACTCGGATACGAAGTTCTCGATCACGGTCGCGCGGAACTTGCCCGACATGTTCAGGACGTAGAACGGCGCGCCGATCCGGTCGCAGACGAGGCGGCAGTCGGTAATCGAGTCGATCGTGCAGCAGCGACCGTCTTTGTAGATGTCGCCGCCGACATCGACATAGTCCCAGAGCTTCATGTGGGCGCCGACAACGTCGTACCCCTGCTCCTTGAGCAGCAGGGCGGCGACCGACGAGTCGACCCCGCCGGACATTGCTACCAGCACTTTTTTATTCATCGTTTCCCATACGCAACGAGGGTCGCGGCAGCGACCCTCGCACACTGCCATTCGTCACAAATCTCTATTCAGCCGATTGTTTGTTATACAGCGGCGACAGCGCGCGCAGCCGTTCGATAACCGGCGGAAGTTTTTCGAGGACGTAGTCGAGTTGTTTCTTCGTCGTCGAGCGACCCATCGAGAACCGGATCGCCCCCTGGGCGTGCACCCGCTCTTTCCCCATCGCGACCAGCACATGCGACGGCTCGGTGGCACCGGAGGTGCAGGCCGAACCGGACGAACAGGCGATCCCTTCGAGGTCGAGCGCGAGCAGGATCGATTCGCCCTCGATACCGCTGAACGACATATTACACACCTGCGGGATGCGGTTGGTGCGCGAGCCGTTGAAATGAACGTCGCGGATCTCCTTGAGCACCCGGTCGATGAAATAGTCGGCCAGTTCGGTCAGGTGAATCCAGTCCTGCTCCATCCGCTTGCCGGCGATTTCGAGCGCTTTGGCCAGTCCGACCACGCCGGCCACATTTTCGGTGCCGGGTCGGAGCTTCTTCTCGTGGGAGCCGCCGTAGAGCAGCGGCTGAATCTTGATCCCGCTGCGGACAAATAGCGCGCCGGTGCCTTTGGGGCCGTAAATCT